>NZ_JAKMQK010000024.1:0-6592 GCF_025771545.1 Campylobacter sp. IFREMER_LSEM_CL908 | reverse complement strand
TCTAATTTAATATATAATTTCTCCAAATTAATAGAAGAAATTTCTAATTTTTCTATGTAAATTCCATTTTTGAGGTAAATAAACAAAACAATGAAAAGTATCATAGGTAATGCTAAAAATTTAAGAATTTTTTTAATATGTTGTGATTTGATTTTAATTTTTCTTTTATCCATTTTTTATTATCTACTTTTACCTATAAAAACAAACTCTGTAGTTTTTATACCACAAGGTTCTGTTAGTAAGATTATAACGCAATTAGATAAAAATAACTATAAAATGAGCAATATTGATAAATATACTTTATATTTTTTAGGCCATCCACAATCTGGCTGGATAAATATAGGCACAAAAGAACTAAATAGAGCTGAATTTTTACATAAGCTTACCGTCGCTAAGGCAGCACTTGAAACTATTACTTTAATTCCTGGGGAAACGACTGAAATTTTCTTTGAAGAATTAGCACCAAAGTTGAATTTAAATGCCAAAACCTTAATGCAAGAATTTTACAAACAAAGCCCTTTTAAAGAAGGTATGCTTTTTCCCGAAACTTATAAAATTCCAAAAGGCATTACAGAAGAGCTTTTAGTAAAATATCTTTTGGCTTACTCTGCAAGTGAATTTAAAAAACTTTCTTATAAAATTTTTAGAGAATACAATGAAAAAAAATGGCATGAATATATCATCATTGCTTCCATTATACAAAAAGAAGCAGCGAGTAATGAAGAAATGCCTATAGTTTCATCTGTGATTAGAAATCGCTTAAGAAAAGGCATGAAGCTTCAAATGGATGGGACATTAAATTATGGAAAATACTCTCATGAAAAAATCACTCCACAAAGAATAAGATCAGATAATAGTTCTTACAATACTTATAAATTTAATGGCATACCAAAAGAAGCTGTGTGTAATGTTTCATTTGAAGCTATTAAGGCGGCTATTTTTCCTGCTAAAACAGAATATTTATACTTTGTAAGAGATAAAAAAACCAATAAGCATATTTTTACCTCTACTTTAAAAGATCATAACAAGGCAATAAGAAATTGATTATAAAATTTCTCTTTGGCCTTTTGCATCAGGTTCACTTAAAACACCTGTTTGTGAAAGTTGTTCTATAATATTTGCTGCGCGGTTGTAGCCTATTTTTAAGCGTCTTTGCAAATAAGAAATACTAGTTTTTCTATCTTCTAAGATTACAGCCTTTGCTTCTTCATAAAGTTCATCTAAATCTCCATCATCAAATTCACTTCTTTTATAAGCTCCATCTTGACTATCATCTTTTAAAAAGCTCTCATCATATTCTACTACTTGTTGAGCTTTTAAAAACTCTACAATATTTTCGATTTCATTTTCACTTGCAAAAGGTGCGTGCAAACGCACTAAACCACTCATACCAGGAGGAGTAAATAAACAATCTCCACGCCCTAATAAACTTTCAGCCCCCATAGAATCTAAAATAACCTTAGAATCTATCTTTTGCCCTACTTTATAAGAAATTCTACTTGGTAAATTTGCTTTTACAACACCAGTAACAACATCTACTGAAGGGCGTTGCGTGGCTACGATCAAGTGAATTCCACTTGCTCTTGCCATTTGTGCTAAACGACCTATATAAAACTCTACATCCTTACCTGCTGTCATCATTAAATCAGCCAACTCATCAATAATCACTACAATAAATGGTAAAATTTCTCCACCTTGTTCTTTGATCTTTTCGTTGTAATTTTCTATATTTTTAGTTTTTGCTTCAGCCATCAAACGATATCTGCGTTCCATTTCAGCCACCATATTTGATAAAGCATTTACCGCCTTTTTAGGATCAGTAATTACCGGTGTAAGTAAATGTGGAATATCATTATAAATACTAAATTCAAGCATTTTAGGATCTATCATCATTAATCTTAGTGTTTTTGGCGAATTTCTATAAAGCAAAGATAAAAGCATAGAGTTAATTCCTACACTTTTACCACTTCCTGTAGTTCCTGCTATTAAAAGATGAGGAAGCTTTTTAAGATCTGTGATGAAAGGATCGCCTACTATATCTTTACCTAAAGCTATAGTTAAAGGTGAGCTAGAATTTTTAAATACCTCACTTTCTAAAATTTCTCTTAAGTAAATCGTATCGATTTTTTCATTTGGAACTTCAATTCCCACTACATCTTTACCTGGAATTGGAGCTTGAATTCTTATAGTTTGAGCTTTTAAAGCCATAGCTAAATCATCTTGTAATGATAAAATTTTACTTACTTTAACATCTGCTGCTGGGCGAAATTCAAAAGTAGTTACAACAGGACCTGTGTAAGTTCTAACTACATCTCCACCTATTTTAAAGCGTCTTAATTTTTCCAATAAATCATAAATTTTTCTATCTATTTCTTCTTCATTTATCTCGCTTTTGCCTTCTTTTGGCATAGTTAAAAAATCTAAAGGTGGTAAAGAAAAATCTTTTGGTTTTTCAAAATTTCCAAAATCAAGATCTTTCAACAAGGCTTTGTTTTCACTCACTTCATTAGTGATAGAATGGTGTGTTTTATTTTCTATTACTTCTATTATAGGCTCTTGGGTAATCTCAAATGGAATTTTTTCTTCTTTAACTTCATTTTGTGCTTCTTCTACTACAAAAGGACTTTCATAGTTTCTTTTACTTCTTAGCTCTTCTATACTAATAGGCTTGGCAAAATCATCTTCACTAAAATCAAGTTCTTTTACTTCATTTTGTGGAATAAAATCTTCATCTTTAAATTCTTTTACCCCTAAAAAGCTAGTTTTATTTTGAATTTTTTTAAACTCAGCTTCTTTTTGTGCTTCTATAGCATTTAATTCTTCAATTTTTTTAAAATCCTCATTAAGCTCTTCTAAGATTTTTTCTTTTTGCAATGCTTTATATTCTTCTAGCAATTTAGCTTTTTGTAGCATTTGCTCACGCTCTTTAAGCTCTTTAGCAAACAAAGAATTTTCTTCTATCACCTCTTCTTTGTTTTCGTTTAAATCTATATTGCGTCTTTTATAGCTTGGTTCATCTAAATTTTTACTTTTTAAAGTTTGAGTATAAATATCTTCACTTTTATTTTTGTATTTTAATAAATACTCTTCAGGGGTCATTTCATCTTCCTTTATATTTATTTGACTAGCTTTTTGAGCAAAACTTGCAATAGGTTCTGAAAGCTCATGAATATAACTTGAACCTAGCTTTTTATCCTCTTCACTAATCACAACCTCTTCTAATTCTTGATTTTTTAAATCTTCAAGATTAAATTTTTTATTCTCTTGGATTTCTTTTTTTGGTAGCTCTTTTTCCTTGATAAGTTCTTCTGTTTTATCTTTAATTAAAAGCTCTTGTTTGAGCTTTTCTTGTTCTTCTTTGGTTTCATTTTCATATTTATCGCCACCAAAAAAGCCAAAAATTTTATTTTTAATTAAAGTTTCAAGTTTTAAATAAAAATCAAAATCAAGCTCTATTTTAAATACCTCTTTGATAATTTGCGGAAAAGAAATACTAAAAGCAAAAGCTAAAAGCAAAATCACCAAGATCAAACTTCCTATTTTTCCAAAAAGTCCATCTAAGATTACAAACATAGCAGAGGCTATATAGCCTTTATCTTGCAAGAACGCTGAAGCAAAAATAAGTGAAGCAAAAATACAAGCAAAAACAGCCACACTAAATCTACGCTCTATAAGTTCAAAATTATAGTTATTTTTATACAAAAGATAATTAAACCAAAAAAAGACAAAAGGGTAAAATTTAGTCAATGATCCAAATAAAAAATAACTAAGTTTTGCCAAGGAATACCCTATAATACTTACTAAAGCTTGATCGGGTATCAAAGCACTTAAGCAAAAATAAAAAATAAAAATATTAGAAATAACAAAAATAGCTTCTTTTTTTATAATATATCCTTTATAAAGAAAAAAGCTATTATATCAAAAAATTATAAGTAGTTTAATAAACTAATTTGAGAAATTTTAGAAGTAGCCGAAAGCATAGCTTGATAAGATACCATAGTTTGCATAAACTGCATATAAGTTTGCCCATAATCAGCATCAGTTACACCGCTTTTAATAGAAGCTACATTGATATTTAAAAAAGTCATTCTTTTATTTGTCTCTTCTATATTATTAGTGTAAGCTCCTATGGTTGTTTGCATTTTTCTAACATGATCTTGCAAATGATCTATTCTTTCTAAGGCACCTTGCAAACCTGTATTTCTAGGATCACTTCCTTCTGAATCAGCCCTCATACTGCCATTTAAAACAGCATCTATCATCTCATCTAAATCTTTAATCAAATCAACATTTGGATCATCAATAGTTAAAGAATTATTTGCACTAAATACAAAACCTGATCCATCGCGTATTTCTCCTGCTGGAGGAAAACCGCTATTTGAATTTGAATCTTTAATAGTAAGACCTATATTAGTGTTACTTGAAAATTTATCAGTAATACTTATACGACCTTTATAGTCCATACTAACTTCAACAAAACCTTTAGAATCATTTATATTTTGTTGAATGGTTTGAAAATCTCCATTGTTGATAGTACCATTTGCATTTGCATTTATAGTTACTGTGGGAACATTATCACTTGCAAACATACCGATAATATCATTTAACTGGCCATAAGTAATATCTTCAGGTCTTGTTTGCATACCCACTGCATTACCTGTGTTTTCATTATATTGAGAGTGAGTAATAGGAAAACTTATAGTTTGAGTAGGATCGTTTGGATCAGGGTAGCTTACTCTTGAGTTCTCCAAATCAATAGTTACCTTATAAGTTCGTCCGCTTTTAGAAACAATGTCCATTTGGAGTTGTTGACCTTGCATGCTTCCATTGGCATTTGCTACAACTTCACTTAATTTTGTACTATCAGTAGCATATTCACTTGTACCTTTAATCACTTGAGAAACATTGCCAAAAACAGTATTTCCATCTTTTTCAAAAGGCACATCATAACTAGCCCCATTAGTTTTATCACCATTGATATTACTTTTAATAAAATCTGTTTTGTGTAAGTCTATGTTAAACTGCTTACCACCTACTGTTACTTGTATTGGACTTTGAGCATTGTTTAAATTACCATCTTTAATTGCTGCATTCATAATACGCTCTGTAACTTGAGCCATTGTAATACCTTCATCTTTAGCAGCATCACTCAATTCTTTAATTTGCTCTGGATCTAAAAGTTGTGGAGTCATAGCAACAGCATGAAAATCTAAAGAACTACTTCCTTCTTTTAAGCTCTTTATTTCTATCTGCCCGCTATCATTTAATGCTACTTTAACAACCTCATTTCCCTCTGTATTTCCATATAATCTTCCAATATTTTTTAATACATCTTCAATTTTTGCATCAGGATCTATATCTAAAGTAGCTTTAAAACTTGTTCCATCAGGTCTAACACCTTGAATATACATAGTCGAATGTGGGAAAGAGAGTTTTTCATCATAGCTATTACCAAAATGCTCATCGGGCTTAAGTTCTCCATTTTGAACATAGTTTTGGCCTATTAAATGTGAAAATTTAGATTCTCCGGTTAAAAATTCTTTTTTGTCCGGATAACGAGCATCAGTAAAAGAAACATTTGTTGAAATAATTTTATTGATATTTGAATCAGGCTTAAAAAATAAATCCCATCCAGGTATATTATAAGGAATTTGGGTGCCAGCACCACTTACTACAAAAATATTATCTTTATTCCCAGTATAATTTCCATAATTATCAAAAGGTTTATTTGCACTATTTGATCCTGCAAAGAGATATTGCCCATTGATACTAGTATTAGCAATATTTACAATAGAATCTCTTACAAGTTTGAGTTCTTTTGCTATAGCCTCTCTTGATTCTTGAGAATTACCATCACTTGCAGCTTTTGTGAGTAATGTTTTAAATTTTTCTAAAAGTTCTGTGATATTTTTCAAGGCAGTATCTGTGTTTTTTGCTAGCTCCATAGCAGATTGAGTTCCTTGAACTATTTGACCTATGTTTGCCATCTCATATTCTAATCTTGAGCCATTAATATAAACATTTGCATTTTCCCAAGAATGCTGAATAAGCTGACCTGTTTGTAGTTGCAAATTATATTTATTAAGCAAAGACTGACCATCTGTGTAGTTTTGTATAGAAGTGTAGTAATTATACTGATTGCTAATTCTCATTATTTTGCTCCGCAAATAAATTTTTTTAATTATTTACAAGCAAAAAAAGTTCCAAATTTTAATAATATTTAAATTTTTTATATAAAATATTTTATATTGTTTTAATTTTTTTTTAGTATAATCCCATATTCTATTTAATTATTTTAAAACTTTCAAAAAGCCCGAGTGGTGAAACTGGTAGACGCGCCAGACTCAAAATCTGGTAAGGGCAACCTTGTGTCGGTTCGAGTCCGACCTCGGGCACCATTACTTTTCAAAGTGTTTTCTAAAATTTTTAAAAAACTCAGGGAGCGGTTTTGGTAGCGGTTTTTTTCTCAAAAATTAATTTTTAACACTCCATATAAAATAATATAATTTACCATTATAATCTAAAAAAGAAATTGACTTTTATAAAAATATTTAAAAAAAGAATAAAATAAAAAATACATTTTACTTTTTTA
>NZ_JAKMQK010000023.1:0-11291 GCF_025771545.1 Campylobacter sp. IFREMER_LSEM_CL908 | reverse complement strand
CCCCGCCACTTAAAACTTTACCACTGCTTGGTGTGGCAGTATTATAAGCTCTTGCTAATCTTGTAATAGAATCAAGTAATATAATGACATCTTTACCTGTTTCTACCATCCTTTTTGCTTTTTCTATAACAAGTTCAGCCACTCTAACATGATTATAGGCAGGTAAGTCAAAAGTAGAGCTAAAAACCTCGCCTTTAACACATCTTTGCATATCTGTAACTTCTTCAGGACGCTCATCTACTAAAAGTACAATCAAATGAGCCTCTGGATGATTTTTAGCAATAGCGGTAGCTAGTTCTTTCATTAACTCAGTTTTACCAGTTCTTGGAGGTGCTACTATTAAGCTTCTTTGACCTTTTCCAATAGGAGCAAACAGATCAAGCATTCTACCTGTTAATTTTAAAGGATCATATTCTAATTTGATTTTTTCAGTTGGAAAAATTGGAGTAAGATTGTCAAATAAAGGTCTTTCTCTAGCTTCTTTTAATGGAAGATAGTTGATTGCTTCAATTTTTAATAAAGCATAGTATTTTTCTTGATCTTTTGGCTCTCTAACTTGACCAGTAACTATATCTCCTACACGCAGAGCAAATTTGCGAATTTGTGAGTTTGATACATAAGCATCATTTACACTATCGCTTAAATTTGAGTCCATTCCACGTAAGAATCCATAACCTTCAGGCGAAATTTCTAAAATTCCTGTAAAGAGTATAAAGCCACCTTTTTTTGTTTGTGCTTTTAGAATTTCAAAAATAAGATCTTGTCTTCTAAATTCTCTCGGATTTTCTATTTCTGCTTCATTTGCTATTTTTACTAAGCTTTCTAAATCAAGCAACTTTAAATCTTCTATTTTATAACCTTCAACAGGAATGTGTGTTCTTTGGTGTTGTTTCTTTTCTTTTGTATTTTCCATATATCCTCATAAAATGTAGAAAATGTAGTTTTTGTTTTAGTTTATTCAAAAAAGATTTTATTAAAAAAAATACTTTTTTGTCAAATTTTGGAAATTATAATATAGCTTTGTAAATAATTTTTAAAATTGAAAGTTTGAAAAAATGATAAAATATTGTAAAAACTTATAAAGAAAGTATAAAATGAGATGTAAGCATTGCCAATTAAGCTTTAAACAAGAACAAATGATAGAAAAAAATGGAAATTATTTTTGTTGTAAAGGCTGTGAAAGTGTATATGAAATTTTACAAGAGAATAATTTGGAGGAATTTTATGAAAAACTTGGTAATCAAACTTTAACCCCAATAACAATAGAATATAGTATTAAAGACTATGAAAAATACATACAAAAAACAAAAGAAGGCTTTAGTGAGGTTTTTTTACTGATAGAAGAAATTCATTGTGCGGCCTGTGTTTGGCTTAATGAAAAAATTCTCATTAAAAGCGAAGGAGTGATAGAAGTTGATATTAATTCTATTACCCATAAAGCTAGAATTGTTTTTGATGAAAAAAGTATTAATCTAGTAAAAATTATCCAAAATATAGAAAGCATAGGCTATAAAGCTAGTGTGTATTTACCTACAAAAAATGAACAAAGAGCAACTCAAACCAAAAGAGATTTTTATGCAAAATTAATAGTTGCTATAGCTTGCGTAATGAATATCATGTGGATATCTGTAGCTAAATATGCTGGGTTTTTTAGTGGCATGGAAGCTGATATTAAAGATATTTTACATTTTGCTGAATTTTTACTTTGCACTCCTGTACTTTTTTACACAGGTTCGATTTTTTATAAAAATGCCTATTATGCTTTGAAATTTAAAAATGTTAATATGGATACTTTGGTAATTAGTGGAGCAAGTTTAGCTTATATATATTCAGTGTGGGCAATGTTTTCAAGAGCTTCACAGGTATATTTTGACTCTGTGGCGATGATTATTTGTTTTGTTTTTATAGGAAAGTATTTAGAGCTTTTAAGTAAGAAAAAAGCCCTTGATACGCTCGATCATTTGAGGTCATTTTTAGGTAATGAAGTAAGGGTGTTAAAAAATGAAAAAATAGAAAATATCGATGTAGAAGAGGTGCAAATAGGAGATATTATAGAGTTAAAAGAAGGCGATAGGGTTTTAATAGATGGAGTGTGTATTAGCGGTAATATTAGTTTAGATATGTCTAGTTTAAGCGGAGAGAGCTTACCACTTGATGTGCAAAAAGATGATATGATTTATTCTGCTTCTTTAGTTTTAAGCGGGAATGCTTTATATAAGACAAATGCTCTTTATAAGGATTCTAAATTAGCTAGGATTATTGATTTACTTGAAAATTCAAGTGCTAAAAAAGCCAAAATAGAAAAAATGGTGCAACAGGTAAGTAAGTATTTTTCGCCTATTATTTTAATTTGTGCTTTGTTGTGCTTTGTTTTTACTTTTTTTGTACTAAATTTAGGTTTTGAAGAAGCCATGATACGCATGGTTTCTGTGCTAATCATAGCTTGTCCATGCGCTTTGGCTTTAGCTACACCGGTGAGTTCTTTAGTAGCAATTAGCACTGGTTTGAAGGAAAAAATTTTATTTAAAGAAGCAGGTGTTGTGGAGGATTTGAGTAAGTGCAATGTGGCTGTGTTTGATAAAACAGGGGTTTTAACAAAGGCTAGTTTAGAGGTTAAAAAAAGCTTTTTGGATGAGAGGTTAGATAAAAATGAGTTATTAAATTTCTTACACCTGACTAACCACCCAGTGGCTAAAAGCATTTTGAAATTTTTAGATGAAAAAATTGATAGCAGAATAGAATTTGAAAAAGTTCAAAATTTTCAAGCAAGAGGTTATAAAGCCTTTTTGGGCAAAGATGAATTTTTGGGAGGAAATGAGAAATTTTTCAAAGAAAATCATATGCAAGTACAAGAATTTCAAACTACGCATTTTATATTTGCTAAAAATAAAACTATATTAGCAGTTTTTGAATTAGAAGATAGTATGAGAGAAAGCTCTGAAGAGTTGATCGAATTTATGAAAGAATGCAAAATGCAAATTTATATATTAAGTGGCGATAATTTAAATGCTGTGAGTAAGGTGGCTGAAAAATTAAAAATAAATAATTTCAAAGCCTCATGCATGCCAGAAGATAAGATGCAAACGATAGCTAGGTTAAATCAAATAGGTAAGGTTTTAATGGTAGGAGATGGGGTAAATGATGCTTTAGCACTTTCTTATGCAGGTGTTGGGGTTTCTTTAAAAGAAGGTTCTGAGCTTGCTATGGAAAATAGTGATATTATATTGTTAAAAAACGACTTAAAAAGCTTGCAAAAGGCTATACAAATAGCTAAAAAAACTTATCAAATTATTAAACAAAATTTAGCTTTTTCTTTATTTTATAATGCCTTGAGCATGCCTTTAGCTTTTTTTGGTTTGATTAATCCTTTAATTGCAGCTTTATCAATGTCTTTTAGTAGTATAATAGTGATTTTAAATGCTTTAAGGATTAAAAAATGAATGGTGTTTTAATGATGATGATAGGTGTTTCTATGGTTGCTTTATTTTTGGCAATTTGTGCTTTACTTTGGGGGATCAAAAATAAGCAATTTGACGATGATTATAAATTTACTACTTTAAATGATAGCGAAGAAGCTTTAAATGATGCAGTAATTTTGGAAAAAAGAAAAAAAGAAGCTTTGGAAAAGAAAAATCAAGAAAAACAGCCATAAAGGCTGTCAAATTATTTTTTTAAGCTCTCGATGTATTCTTCAATTGCTTTAAAATCTGCTTCTGTTAAACCTTTAAGGTTAATCTTCATGATTGCACCTTGGCCATAAGCATTTCTTTTACCTGCTGCATAATCTTTCATGTATTGTAATCTTTCAGCTGCAGTTAAAGTATTTAAAGCAGGAACTTTGTTAAGATAAACTTTATCTGCTTTAGCACCATGACATACTGCACATTTTTTATAAAGTGTAGCACCATCCGCAGCAAAAGCTGAAACACTAAGACATGCCAAAGCTGATAAAACAAGTAGCTTTTTCATTGTATCACTCCTATATAAATTGAAAATAAAATGTTTTTAATTATATGCTTTTTTTATTTAAAGTCGCTTAAAAAACTTTTTTACTTGATAAATTATAAAATCTTAAAAAAAATTCATTATAATTTTTTTATGAAAACAAAGGCGTTATTTTTAGATAGAGATGGAATTATAAATGTAGATAAAAAATATGTTCATAAGATTAGTGATTTTGAATTTTGTGATGGTATTTTTGAACTTTGTGAATTTTTTCAAAAGCAAAATTTTTTAATTTTTATAGCTACTAATCAATCAGGTATTGCAAGGGCTTATTATAATGAAAAAGATTTTGAAATTTTAAGCTCATATATGCTAGGTGAGTTTTTGAAAAAAGGCATTAAAATAGAAAAAATTTATCACTGCCCTCATTTAGAAAATTGTGAATGCCGTAAGCCAAAACCTGGCATGCTTTTAAAAGCACAAAAAGAATTTAATATAGATTTTTCACAATCTTTTTTTATAGGAGATAATTTAAGTGATATGCAAGCTGGAATCAATGCTGGTATAAAAAATCTATTTTTGATTAATGAAAATTATAATGATGATAAAAATTATAAGGTCTTTAAAAATTTAAAAGAACTTTTGTATTATTTAAAGGATAGGAAATGAAAATTGTGATAACAGGTGGAGCAGGTTTTATAGGATCTGCTCTTGCTCTAGAACTTCAGGATAAACATGAGGTTTTGATTGTGGATAAAATGCGATCAAGTGCTACTTTTGAAAATGGAAATTTAGAAAGTTTTGGTCATTTTAAGAATATTTTAGATTTTGAAGGTGAGCTTTATGTGGGCGATATTAATGATGAAAAAACTTTAAAAGTTATAAAAGCTTTTAAACCTGATGTGATCTTTCATAAGGCTGCAATTTCAGATACAACTGTTTATGATCAAAACAAAGTTTTAAAGACCAATTTAAACACTTTTAAAGATTTTATAGAACTTGCTTTGGAACTTAATGCGAAATTAATCTATGCAAGTTCAGCTTCAGTTTATGGAGATGCTCCAAGCCCGCAAACTGTAAATTTAAGTGAAGCCCCTAAAAACCCTTATGCATTTTCAAAATTAATGATGGATAAATTAGCAAAAAAATACTTTAATAAAATGCATATAGTTGGGCTTAGATATTTTAATGTATATGGCAAGGGAGAATTTTTTAAAAATAGCACTGCTTCTATGATTTTGCAATTTGGACATCAAATTTTAGCGGGTAAAAGTCCGCGTTTGTTTGAAGGAAGTGATCAAATTTATCGTGATTTTGTGTATATTAAAGATGTTGTGAGTGCAAATTTACAAGCTTTAGAAGCAAAAAGTGGAATTTATAATGTAGCTACAGGTAAAGCAAGAACTTTTCAAGATATAGTAGATATTTTGCAAAAAGAATTAAACACCAATTATCCTTGTGAGTATATTCCTAATCCTTACAAAAATTCTTATCAATTCCATACTCAAGCAAAATTAGATGAGAGTTTTTCATATAAAGCTAAATTTAGTCTTGAAGAGGGTGTAAAAGATTATTTAGATGAGATCAAAAGGCTTTATGAAAAGGAAGTAAATGTTTGATTTTTTAAGTTCTAAAAAGCCAAAAATTTTAGTTATCGGGGATTTTATGGTGGATCATTATATATGGTGTGATTGTACTAGAATTTCTCCAGAAGCTCCTGTAATGGTGATGAAATCACAAAAAGAAGATAAAAGACTAGGTGGAGCTGGCAATGTATATGCAAATTTAAAAAGTCTTGGTGCTGAGGTTTTTGCTCTGGGGCTTGTGGGTGATGATGAGAGTGGGAGGTTTTTAAAAGAGAATTTAAATGCAAAATTATTAGTGGAAAAGGATAGAAAAACCCCTCTTAAGAGTAGAGTTTTATCACATTCTCAGCAAGTTTTAAGACTTGATGATGAGAATGATTTTGATACTAAATTAGAAGATGAAATTATCCAAGAGTATAAAACAATCGCAAAAGATTATGATGCGATTGTTTTGAGTGATTATGCCAAAGGGATTTTAACTTCAAAAGTAACAAAAGCTTTGATAGAGCATGCAAATACTTTAAATTTACCTATTTTGATTGATCCAAAAGGAAGTGATTTTAGCAAATATCAAAATGCAACCTTACTAACCCCAAATAAAAAAGAAGCTATTCAAGCTTTGGGTGTAGAAAAAATTGATAATTTGGAAAAAGCTTTAAAAAAATTAAAAGATAATTTGAATTTAGCTTATTCTATTATAACTTTATCCGAAGAAGGAATAGCACTTTTTGATGAAAAATTACATATTATTCCCGCAAAAGCCTTGGAAGTTTATGATGTAACAGGAGCTGGAGATAGTGTTATAGCTATGCTTGCTTATGCTTTAGCCTTAAAAGTTGATATTGTAAAAGCATGTGAGTTAGCAAATGATGCAGCAGCTGTTGTGGTAGCAAAAGTAGGAAGTGTGAGTGTAAGTTTAGAAGAGATTAAAAATCTAAAAAAAGCTTCTTTTGAAGATAAAATTAAAAGCAAAGAAGAGCTTGTGAAGTTGATACAAAATCAAAAAGTAGTTTTTACCAATGGATGTTTTGATATTATGCATTATGGCCATATAAAATACCTTGAAAAAGCTAAAAAACTAGGAGATATCTTAGTTGTGGGTTTAAATTCAGATGAAAGCGTAAAAAGACTAAAAGGAAACTCAAGACCTATAAATTTAGAATTCCAACGCGCATGTATGCTTGCGAGTATGTATTTTGTAGATTATGTAGTGATTTTTAATGAAGATACTCCTTATGAACTGATAGAGTTTTTAAAGCCTGATGTGCTAGTTAAAGGAGCTGATTATAAAGGCAAAGAAATAGTGGGTTCAAATTTAGTAAAAAAAGTAGAATTAATTGATTTTGAAGATGGATTTAGTACTACTAATATAATTAATAGGATTGCAAATGATAAATAAAATTGAAAAGGAATTTATTCAACATCAAAAAACTTTAGAGCAAAGTTTGAATTTAAAAGAGCAAATTGCTACGGTTGCTCAAGAATTAAAAGTGTGCTTGAAAAGTGGTGGGAAAATTTTAATTTGTGGAAATGGTGGAAGCGCTGCAGATAGCCAACATTTTGCAGCTGAACTTAGTGGAAGATATAAAAAAGAAAGAAAGGCTTTAGCTGCTATTGCTCTAAGCACTGATACTTCTGCTTTAAGTGCTATAGGAAATGACTATGGTTTTGAATTTGTTTTTTCAAGACAAGTTGAAGCTTTAGCTAGCAATAATGATGTATTGATTGGAATTTCTACTAGTGGAAAAAGCCCAAATGTGATCAAAGCTTTTGAAAAGGCCAAAGAAATTGGCACTAAATGTATAGGGCTTAGTGGAAAAGGTGGTGGAACGATGAATACATTATGTGAGCATAATATAATCATCCCAAGTGATGATACGGCTAGAATTCAAGAAATGCATATTTTAATCATACACTGCTTATGTGATTTGATAGAAGAAGAATATTAAGTTTGGGTTATTTTCCCAAACTTAAATAATATTCAATTTGATCTTTTTGTAAAATTCTAATTAAATTTGTACTTCCTGCGACACCTACTGGAAATCCTGCAGTAAGGGTATAAACCCCATCTTTTTGCATAAGACCTTTTTCAACTCCAAGTTTTACAGAATTACTTAAAAGCTCTGTTAAATTTTCATGTTTTTCTATCAATATAGCAGGTTGAACTCCCCAGACTATACTTAAAAAATTTAAAGCTTTTTTGGAATGAGTAATAGCTATGATATCCATTTTTGGACGATACCTTGCTGTTTTAACCGCAGAAGCACCACTGCTTGTAATGGTAAAAATTGCATTTGCATTTAAATCAGTAGCTAATTGTGTGCTTGATTTGGCAATGATATCAGTTTCGTTAAAGCATTTAAAATTTTCAAATTTTTCATAAGGATAGTTTTTTTCTGTTTCAATGATAGTTTGAGTCATAATATCAACTGCATTTGCCGGATCAATCCCCACCGCACTTTCTTCGCTAAGCATAACCGCATCAGTGCCATCAAGTACAGCATTAGCAACATCTGAAATTTCAGCTCTTGTGGCAGTTTTTGATTTTGCAAGCGAAAAAAGCATTTGAGTGGCAGTGATTACAGGTTTATTGGCCTCATTAGCTTTTTTAATGATGAGTTTTTGTATATTTGGTACTCTATAATAAGGCACTTCAATGCCTAAATCTCCTCTTGCTACCATTATACCATCGCTGCTATTTATAATTTCATCGATATTTTCAACAGCATCAAATTTTTCTATTTTTGCAAAAATAGCAATTTTGGCATTATTTTCATCAAGTATTTTTTTAACTTCATCAATATCATGAGCATTTTGCACAAAAGATATAGCTAAAAAATCAACATCGTTTTTAATGCCCCATGCAAGATCATCTTTATCTTTTTGAGTTATAACATCGATATTGATTTTTGTATTTGGAAAATTAATTCCTTTATTTGAACTAAGCACCCCGCTATTTTCTACTTGGGTTTGGATAAAATCTTTTTCAACTTGTATAACTTTAGTTTTAATAGAGCCATCACAAAGATAGATGTATTCTCCCACTTTTAGCATAGAAAGAATTTCGGGATGATTAATACAGACTTTATAATGTTCATTAGAAAGTTTTTCTCCTTCAAAAGTATCCTTGTAAAAGTCTAGTCTATCTCCACTTTTTAGCTCAAAAGCTTCTGGAATTTTTAAGGTTCTAATTTTTGGCCCGCTAATATCTTGTAAAATTCCAATCCTTGCATTAAGTTCAGCTGCTACTTTTCTAATGGTGGCTAGATTTTGACTATGATATTCATGAGTTCCATGTGAGAAATTTAAGCGAAAAACATTCACTCCATTAATAATCATTTGTCTTATTGTAGTTTCATTTTCACTTGCTGGCCCAATTGTTGCGACTATTTTTGTTTTTTTTAACATTTCCTATCCTTTTTATAGCAGTTCGCTAGTAAATAAATCTTCATTAAAATTAGCACCCAAGTATTGACAAATAAGTTTTGCATCTCTATAACCATTACCAAGACAACTCGTAGCACCTGGGCTTGGTGTCATATTAAAAATTATACCCGGAATTTCAGTGATGCTAGCCTCTCCAAGCATTAATTCTCCTGCTTTTTTATCAAGCACTTGAGGTCGCACTCCTCCAAAATTTTTAGCATAGTAAATATCATCTGTTTTTAAACTAGGAACTATTTTTTTAGCATCTTTTACAAAAAGTTTTTTGTTGATATAAGGAATTTCAAATAAATAATTATAAAGAATATAATTTCTAATAGTAGAATCTTTAAAAAGATTAAAACAAATTTTAATTACATTCATATCAAGATTAAGTGTTTTGAAAAATTCAGGTAAAGATTTAAAGCCATGGTATCTTTCTAGCATAGGAATAACTAAAGCAGTAGGACCAAAACGGGTGTTCATGTTAGCTAGTAAATCAGGATCGCCATGTAATGCAGCAAATGGGAGTTTTGGATTTTGCACCATATAAACCTTACCATTTAAAATTTTTCTTTTTGCCATGTAAAAACTTCCTGCAACAGGAAAGCAAGATTTGTCTAAA
The DNA here is from genome assembly GCF_025771545.1 of Campylobacter sp. IFREMER_LSEM_CL908. Classification (NCBI taxonomy): domain Bacteria; kingdom Pseudomonadati; phylum Campylobacterota; class Epsilonproteobacteria; order Campylobacterales; family Campylobacteraceae; genus Campylobacter; species Campylobacter sp. IFREMER_LSEM_CL908. The sequence continues at coordinate 1,712 of NZ_JAKMQK010000023.1, read as the reverse complement.
CCTATACCCATTTTATGTGCTAAAAATAACGAGTGTGCACCTGCATTGACAATAATAGATTTCGCGCTATATTCTTTAAAATCTCTTGTTTTTATATAAAAAATATCATCTTTTTTTTCTATAAACACAACTTCTTGATTGTAAGCAACATGAGTATCTTTACCTTGTTTGCAAGCTTGCTCTATGAGATTTTGACTCATAAGTCCAAAATCTACTGTGGTATAAATTTCACCTTCTTCTACACCCATAGCTACTATATTATCCGCCCTATCATTGACACCATCTTCACCTAAAACAACATTTGGTTCTATTTGTTTGATTTCATTTTTTGTGTAAAATTTAATATAAGGATATAATTCTTTAAATTCTTCATATCTATTTTTCATATATTCACATTCTTTTTCCCCAACTGCAAGTGCAAGTTTTTGGTGTGAATACATGAATTTATTTTGTGCATTTTGCAAGAGCCCATATTTTACAATCATATCTGCTGTTTTTTTAACTTTTTTTGCTTTTTCCAAGGTATAGTTAGTTTCTATATCACCGCAGTGGATGGTTTGTGAATTACTTGTGCTGTGACTATTTAATGTTGCAGCGTTATTGTATTTTTCTAATAATGCAATACTTTTAATATCAGTATATCTTGCTAATTCGTAAAATGCTGCAGCACCAGAAATCCCACCGCCAATCACCACGGCATCAAAGTGTTTTCGATCCATTATCATCAATTCCTTTTGTGTATGTTTGATTTTGCTAATAATATCAAAATATAGTTGTTTTGAGTTTAAATAAAGCTTATAATTGAAAAGCCAAAGATATGGTTAATCTTTTAAAGTATAAAATTTTCACAAACAGCTTTTTTCATACCTCTAAAAATCAAAAATTTATCATAAATTGCATAATCAAAAAAATTTGCAAGAAATTGCCCATCGCCACCTGTGAAATATAACTTTTTATCATATGCACTATCTTTTATAAGTAAATATATACTTTTAAAAACTCCATAACTTAAGGCATCAATAGTTCTTTGGGGAAAGGCATCAAAGTTTATTTGAGTGTTAAGTTCGTGTTTTAAGCGAGAAGAAATACTAGCAAAAGATTTTTTGTAGCTTTCAATACCAGGCAGGATAAATCCTCCAAGATGGATTGAATTTGAAACAATATCCACAGTTATTGCAGAGCCAGCATCAACTACTACCCCATCTTCTATAGTATAGCAAGCTGCTATTCTATCAACTCCTAAATTCTTATAAATAGTATCAAAATTAAAATATGGAGCAAGGTTAATAAATAAAGGATTTTGCTTTAATCTTTGCTCTAAATTTGGATTAACATTGATGTAAAACACTTTTTGTGTCGGCTCATACTGTAAAAATTGCTCTATGCTCATAGAATGAAATTTTTGCTCATTTAAAAAACTTGCAGTTGTATTGCCAATATCACACAAAAGCATAATTTTGAATTCCTTTGGTGAATAAATATTCTTTTGCTTTTGAGCAAATTAGAGACTGATGAAAAATAAAATGATTTTTAAATTTTAAATTTAAAATTTGACTTATGTTTTGAAAAATATTTTCAAATTCTAAACCATCTTTTTTTAAAATCTTACTTTTTGCAAAAGAAAATAAAAATAAACAATATTGTTTTTTTGTATTTTCTCCATAAAAGCAAATTAGTTTTTTCTTTTTGCTAAAAGCATGGATATCCAAAGA
>NZ_JAKMQK010000022.1:0-14392 GCF_025771545.1 Campylobacter sp. IFREMER_LSEM_CL908 | reverse complement strand
CACTTGCAATCATTTAAAACTTTCTCAAATTAATAAAGATAATATATTATCAAATTCTTATAAAATTCAATATTAATAAGATATAATAATCATTATTATTTTAAACAAAAAAAGGATAAATATGCAAAATATTAAAAAGTTTTTTATGAACATAGAGAGAACCGATATTGATGAAACAATGCAAAATTTAGTAAGTGAAGACATTATAGATAGTATTGATATTATGGCTTTAGTAGCTGAAATTGAAAAACACTATGGAAAAAGTCTCAATGCTGAATTTATAAGTCCTGAAAATTTTGAAGATTTTCAAAGTATCAAAAATATGCTAGAAAAAGCATATAATTAACGCAATGTTAAAACATTGCGTTAATTACTTTTTAAAGACTGGATAATTTTATTTTTAGACACAATAATTTCTGCTATAAAATCAGCTATTTTATCCCAATCACTTTCTTTGGTTTGGGTTAAGGTTGGATTTTCTTCATACTCATCCCAATTAATCGGCTCAAATAAGCTTTTTCTGTGTGAAAAATACTTAGCTCTAACCCACTCAAGTGAAGGAGCATAATAATCAACATAAGCTTTTGCTATTTCTTTTTGCACTCTAAATTTCAACCTATCCTCATTAGCACCTTCAAAAATTTTTCTAGCCGTATAAAGTAAAGAATTTATGTTTTGCCCATGCAAATCTTTTTTTATAAGTCTTCCTTGAAGCTCCATACCTAAAAGATTAAAACTTTCATTTTTATTTTGCTTTAATGAAAATTCATCATCCCATTCTAAACCTAAATGATATACAAAATCTTTAAGTAATGTTCCGCCAACATATTCTTCCTTCAAAAGTCTCACTATTAAACTTTTTTCACCAAATACTTCTATATGGCTCTCGCAAATCCACTTATAATCAAATATATATTTTCTAGGATGCTCATCAGGCTTAAAATCAGCACTATAAAACCCCATATTATTTTTAATATCTTGAGAACAATGAGAATTTAAATATCCAAGAGTATCTCTAAAGTAAATAATTTCATAAATTTCATCAAATCCTAAAGCATTTAAAACACTTTTAAGAATTTCTATATGTCTTTTAGTAGAAAAATCCCAAACTATCCCTTCTGCAGAAAATATAAATTTCTTATCTTTATGTATTGTGGCTTCTATTTTGAAATTCTCAACAGCCTTAATCAAACGCACATCTTCTAAATCGTCCAATGGATTTTGACTTAATTTATCTTTTTTTATAAGCTCTAAAACTATATCGACTAAAACCCAATGTCTATTTGCCATTCTAAGAGATTTTGGATAGATATAACCTTGTTGCAAAAGTTTATTTTCATTTTGCATTAAAAAGCCTTGTCTTTCTTGGTTACCACTATTGGTTGTTCCTATACTAATATACGCTGTCATTTTTTCCTTTTCATATTTAAAAATCTATATCTAGTAATTATATCAAAATCACATAATTTCCAATATAAATTTATTACCCTTATCTTTAAAGGTAAAAACTTTATTTTTACAAGGATAAGATATACTATTTCTTTTTATGGTTATTTTTTTATCTTTTAATTTTTCAAGCATAATAGGTAATTCTTTATTAAATAATGTCTTATCAGAAATTCCACCTCCATGCGCTGAATCTTTTATATATTTACCGTCTATATTTTTTTCATCAATTATATTAAAATTAACTTGATAGCCTAAAAATTGATAAATTTGCAATAATTGACTTTTATGCTCAAAAGACACCAAAACATCTTTAGCACTATGATAACTTGTATAAATAATATTTTTATTCTTTTGAGCTTGTAAGATCAAATGATCTTTATTAAGTAAAGCTCTTATTAAATAATTTTCATCAGCAAAATAATAAGGTGAGTTTGGGTTTTTGCGTGTCCAATGAGTTTTTACTTGACAATGTACAATAGTATTTGGATCGTAAAATACACTATCTTCTTTATCAAATTCTTTCCCTAAAAAATATGTAAATGGAGGCAAAGCTCCACCTGAATTATCTATCACTCCATCTACATACCAAGGAGCTATTTTAGCACACATTAGTGCTAAATAACCTCCGTATGACCCCCCCCCGTAAATTTTAGGTAAAGATTTAAATTGAGGATAATTTTTCATTATATCTTTTAAAGCATTGATATGATCAATAGCTGCCATAATTCCATAATTTTGATATTCGTTATTTGGAGGAATAAAAGTAGCATTAAAATGTGCCCTATAAGGCTGAATTAACATCTTCTTATCTTTTAATTCACCTATAGTTCTATTTAAAAGCTCATAGTATTCCCAAGCAGTATAAATATTTAAAGCATTGGTATTGATATTAAATTGTTCTAATACAAGTTTTAAACTAGGTAAATCTTCTTCTATAAATGCAGTAGCTGCACTATATTTTTCTATATCTGATCTTCTTTGACAAAAACAATGATACAAAACACTTACAGCTACAACATTATATTTTTGAGCCAAAAACTTCCTATTGAAATCAACAAAAGTCATATGAGCATTAGCTCCATATCCACCTATGATAAAAACAATAGCTTTCATTTGCTTACTATCATCATAAGTAATTCTATATTCTAATTTACTTTCTCTTTTTATATTTAATTCTACATCATCACAAGAGTCTATAAAATAAGTTTGATTTATGAGCATGTTAAGCCTTATATTTACATTTTTTATATTATACCTAAAACAATAATATTATTAATAAAAGAATATTTCTACAATTAAATATACTTAAGATTACATAATTTTAAGCTCAAATCGATCTTTAAAATCTTTAAAAGTAAATATCTTATCTTTGCAAGGATAAGATATGCTATTTTCTCTCATATTAAATGTTTTATTTTTTAGTTTTTCAAGCAATATAGGTAATTCTTTTTTAAATAAAGCCCTATCTGTCATTCTCAAACCATGCTCTAAGCTCTTTATATATCTACCATCTACATCATTCTCATCTTTAACAATATGCAAAGTTGTATCAAATCCAAGTTGTTTGCAAAATTCATAAAAATTACTCTTATGTTCCACTGGAGCTCCCTCATCTTTTGCGCTATGATAACTGATAAATATTGTATTTTGATTTTTTTCATTTTGCAAACTTAGATGCTTTGAGTTTAAAAGAACCCTTATCATATAATTATCATCACTTAAAAAATACGGAGAGCTTTCATCTCTAGTCCAGTATTTTTTTACAAAACATAATAAAATATAATTATCACCTCTAATAGCAAATTCACCACACTCACTTTCTCTACCTAACAAATGAGGCAAATGAGGCAATGTCACTCCTGAATTATCTATCACTCCATCTACATACCAAGGAGCTATTTTAGCACACATTAGTGCTAAATAACCTCCGTATGACCCCCCCCCGTAAATTTTAGGTAAAGATTTAAATTGAGGATAATTTTTCATTATATCTTTTAAAGCATTAATATGATCAATAGCTGCCATAATTCCATAATTTTGATATTCGTTATTTGGCAATACAAAATCACAAGAAAGATTTATCAAAAAATCTTTTTTCAGTCTTCCTTCATGTTTTATTTGTTTAGATCTTTCATCAAGTTTTCTTATACAATTTTTAAAATTGCTTTTTTCATGGTCATAAATTTCCATATCGCAAATTTTTGCTATTTCACAAAAACTTTCCCAATCTTTTTCATTTGGCATAAAAATCGGATTATATTTCTCATCTATAGAAGGCCTAGCACTAAAGCAATGATAAAAAACATTTACAGCAATAATATTAAATTTTTTAGCAAGATATTCTCTATCAAAATCTAAAAAAGATATATTAGCATTTGCCCCAAATCCACCTATGATAAAAACGATAGCTTCCATTTGCTTACTATCATCATAAGTAATTCTATATTCTAATTTACTTTCTCTTTTTATATTTAATTCTACATCATCACAAGAGTCTATAAAATAAGTTTGATTTATGAGCATGTTAAGCCTTTTAAAATAAAAATTCAATTATACTTACTTTTTTATAAATTTAAAGAGAAATCATGAAAAATCTTTGTATTATCCCTGCACGCGGTGGTTCTAAGCGTATTCCTAGAAAAAATATTATTGATTTTTTGGGAAAACCATTGATTGCTTATAGCATAGAAAGTGCTTTAAATTCGGGTATTTTTGATGATGTAATTATTTCAAGTGATGATTATGAGATCATAGAAGTGGCTTTAAAGTATGGTGCTAAGGCTCCTTTTGTGCGTAAAAAAGAACTAAGTGATGATTATGCAAGTTCAACCGCTGTAATCCAAGATGCCATCATCACTCTAGAAAAACAAAGTAAAATCTATGAAAATGTGTGTTGCTTATACGCAACTGCTCCACTTATAGATGAGTTTATCTTAAAAGAAGCTTTTGAACAATTTAGTCAAGAAGAATGTAAATTTTTATTTTCAGCTTGCGAGTTTGAATATCCTATACAAAGAGGTTTTTACCTTGATGATCAAAATAAAGTTTATATGTTTGATGAGTCAAATTACGATAAACGCTCACAAGATCTTACTAAAGCTTACCATGATGGTGGTGCATTTTACTTTGGCAAAAAAGAAGCGTGGCTAGAAGAAGATTTTATGTTTAAATCTCATTCTAAAGCTTTTTTACTTCCAAGAAATAAAATTTGCGATATTGACACTTTTGAAGACTTAGAATTTGCTAAAATATTGTATCAATTCCATGAAAGAAACAAATGTTTATAAATAAAATCAAAGGTTTTAAATATCCTGATATGGAACTTGTAAGATGGTTTTTTAAAAACAAACTTGATGCTTTAAAAAATGCAAAAGTTTTAGAATTTGCTTCTCATAATGGCAATAATCTTTCTTTATTTGCAAATTATAATTATGCGTGTATCGGTGTAGAACTTAGCAAACAAAATCATGAAAACGCTATTTATAATTTTAAAGAAATTATGCATTATAAAAAGGCAAGTTTTTTTAATGAAAATATGCTTGATTTTGCTAAAAATCATCAAAATATAAATGCAGATGTATTTTTAATACCTAATGTTATTAATTACATTACTAAAGATGAATTTAAAAATTTACTACAAAGTGCAAAACAAAATAATCTTTATCAAGCAAATGGGGGGGGGTATGCTCACTTTTTCTTAAGAGCAAGAAGTATTAAAGATCATCGCTATGGGCTTGGAGAAAAATTAAAAAATGATAGTTTTATTTTAAGCTATGATGAATTTAGTGGCGAAAAAAATTGTCTTTGCACAGCATACCAAGAACATGAACTTGTGGAAATTTTAAAAGAAAATTTAAATTTATATGATTTTGAAGTTATCACAAGTGAAAATATTAATATAAAAAATAAAGTTTATATCAAAGATAGCGATATAATTATATATGGAAAAATCACTAAGGAGTAAAAATGTATTTAAAAAATTTAAAAGGCTTAAAATTTCCAGATTTAGCCGTGATTAAATTTTTTTTCAAACAAGGACTGCATCAAAAAAGCAACCAAAAAGTTTTAGAATTTGCCTGTTCTAATGGCAACAATCTCTCTTTATTTGCAAATTATGATTATGAGTGTATCGGAGTTGACTTAAGCAAAGAAAGTATCAGCAATGCTAATTATAACTTCAAAGAAATAATTCAATGTAAAAACTATCAGTTTTTTCATGATAATATCTTAGATTTTCCTTTAAAAAATCCAAATATTAATGCAGATATTTTTATGATTCCCAATGTGATTAACTATCTATTGAAAGAAGATTTTTTAAAATTATTAAAAATTTCTAAAGAAAATTCTATGTATAAAGAAAATGCTTTGTTTTTTTTAAGAACAAGAAGCATAAAAGATTATAGATATGGTTATGGAGAAAAAATAGCTCATAATTGTTTTAAAATCACAAATGATAATACTACAGGAGAGCTTGGATGTATTAATACTCTATATCAAGAATACGAACTTGTAGAAATTTTAAAAGAATATTTAAATTTATATGATTTTAAAGTGCTTACTTATGAAAATACCAATATCATGGGAGAAGATGAAAGATTAGTTAATGATAGCGATATTGTAATTTATGGAAAAATTAAGTGAAAATAGCTATCATGCAGCCAACCTTTAATCCATGGCTTGGCTATATATATATGATACAAAGTGTTGATACTTTTGTCTTTTTGGATAATGTGCAATTTGAACGCAGATCATGGCAAAATAGAAATAAAATTAAACTACAAGATAAAACCTTTTTATTGGGATTAAATTTACAAAAAGCGTCACAAAAAACATTACTTCAGGATATATTATTTGATAAAGATGATAAATGGAAAATTAAATTTTTAAAAACTATTCATCATGCTTACTCTAAAAGTATTAATTTTAATAAATACTACAATATCTTAGAAAAAGTCTTATTTAAACATACACATTTAGTACAATTTAACATGGAGTTAATCAGAATTTACTGCGAGCATTTGAGCATCAAAACACCCATTTTGCAAAGCTCTTCTTTAAATTTAAAAAATGAAAAAAAAGAAAAATTACTACTTGAAATTTGCCAAATACTAAAAGCTGATCATTACCTTTCCCCAGAAGGTTCAAAAAACTATCTTGAAAAAGAAACAGCAAAAGAAATTTTTAAAAATGCAAATATAAAAATTGAATATTTTGATTTTATCCATCCAACCTATACTCAATTGGGTGCAAATTTTATAGCTTATTTAGGAATTTTAGATTTTTTATTTAATGAAAAAGAGCCTTGTGCAAAATTTCAAGAATGTATCAAAATTAACGAGCATAATACATGAAAGTTCTTTTTAGAAGTGATAGTTCTAGCACCATAGGACACGGACATATTAAAAGAGATCTTTTGTTAGCTAAGCAATATCATGATGTATCTTTTGCATGTTTAGCTTTAGAAGGTTCTTTGATAGATGAAATTCCTTATCCTGTATATGAGCTAACAAGTGCTAGTGTATATGAGCTAATCAATCTCATCAAAAAAGAAAAATTTGATCTTTTGATTATTGATCATTATGAAATTACTGCAGATGATGAAAAACTCATCAAGCTAGAAACAGGGGTTAAAATTCTAAGTTTTGATGATGAGATAAAAGAACATTTTTGTGACATTTTACTAAATGTTAATGCTTATGCTAAAGAAAGTGATTATGAGAATTTAGTGCCAAAATATTGTGAATTAAGATGTGGCTTTTCCTATGCTCTAATACGCGATGAATTTTACCAAGAAAGCAAGATAAAAAGAGAAAAAATTTATGATTATTTTATCTGTATAGGAGGAAGTGATCCAAAAAATATTTCCTTTGATATAGCAAACAAACTTAACAAAAACAAAACTATCATCATAGCTACCACAAAAGCAAATTCTCATCTAAACTCACTTCGAAAATTAAGCCAAAAAAACCCTAATATACAAATTCTCATTGACCAATCTAATCTTGCAAGATTGATGAATGAAAGCAAAAAACTCATCATTAGTGCAAGTTCATTGGTAAATGAAGCTTTAATTTTAAAAGCAAATTTTAAAGCCATAGCTTATGCTAAAAATCAAGAAAAACTTGCAACATGGCTTGCTAAAAAAGGCTATGAAGTGGAGAATTTTATATGATAATTTTAAAAGATTTTATCCATTTGACTCAAGAAGAAATCAAACTTGTTTTAAAATGGCGTAACGATGAAAGCATTGCTAAATTTATGAAAACGCAAAATATTAGCCTAGAAGTGCATTTAAACTTTTTATCTAGCTTAAAAACAAACGCAACTAAAAAATATTTTTTAGTATATGATGATGAAAATATCATAGGCGTGATTGATTTTATCAATATTACTAAACTTTCTTGTGAATTTGGGCTTTATGGCATAAAAAAAGGCGTAGGTGAGCTTTTAATGCAAGAAGTTAAAAACTATGCTTTCAATGTTTTAAAAGTTCAAACTTTAAACGCATGTGTTTTCAAAGAAAATACAAAAGCTTTGAATTTATATTTAAAACATGGTTTTGAAGTTATTAAAGAAGATAATAATTTTTATTTTGTAAATTTGTCTTTTGCATACATGGGGGGGGTAACAACTTAAATATATTTAATCAAATATATGGAGTTGCAGTTTGAATATAATCATAGCAACTCTTAGAGAGCACAATATTAATAATTTTTATAAACTAAAAGAATTATATAAAACATATACTTTTTACCTCATAACAAAAAAAGACGATCTTACTTTAGAAAAAATAACAAAAATAAATCCAGATTACATATTCTTCCCGCATTGGTCTTTCTATATACCTCAAGAAATTTACAATAACTATCAATGTATTATTTTCCACCTTGGAAATTTACCATTTGGAAGAGGAGGTTCACCTTTACAAAATTTAATCATAAGAGGGGTATATAAAAGCAAAATTTGTGCTTTAAAAGCTTGTGATACATTAGATGGTGGAGAAATATATCTAAAACACAATATTAGTTTTAAAATTTCAAATGCACAACGAATTTATGAAAAAATCTCAAAAATCATATTCTTTAAACTAATACCAAGAATTTTACATACAAAAATCAACCCTCGCATACAAAAAGGGAAAGTAGTAATTTTCAAAAGAAGAACAAAAGAACAAAGTAATATCAATACACTCGAAAATCCAAATTTGATAAAAATATATGATTTTATACGCATGCTTGATGCCATTGATTATCCAAAAGCTTTTTTGGAATTTGAAAATATAAAAATGGTTTTTCAAAACGCAAAAAAACACAATAATAAAATAAAAGCAGAGGTAATATTTTATGAAAAATAACAAAATTTTAATTATAGCAGCTCACCCAGATGATGAAGTTTTAGGATGCTTTGGAACTATAGCAAAATATATTCAACAAGGATATGAAGCTTATACTTTAATACTTGGAGAAGGTAAAACAAGCAGAGAGATAAATAGTGAAAATGAACAAGAAATTTTAGAAGATGAGTTATTTAAAGCAAATAATCTTTTAGGCATTAAAAAAGTTTTTAGAAAGTTTTTTCCTGATAATGCTTTTGATAAAATACCATTATTAGAAATAGTCAAGAGTATAGAAGAAGTTAAAAATGAAATTAAACCAAATATAATTTTCACACATTATGAAAAAGATCTCAATATAGACCATCAAATTACATACAAAGCAACAATTACTGCTACAAGATCTCTACAAGAAGAAAGTGTTAAAGAAATTTATAGTTTTGAAATTCTTTCGAGTACAGAATGGAACTATCCATTAAGCTTTCAACCTGATGTATTTTTTGATATTAGTGAGACGCTTGATTTGAAGCTAAAAGCTATGTCTTTTTATCAATCAGAACTAAGAAATTATCCCCATCCAAGAAGCTTAGAGGGAATAAAAATAAATGCACAATACCAAGGAATGAGAGTTGGTCTTCAATATGCTGAAGTGTTTAAAAGTGTAAAGGTTATAAAGTGATTTTTTATAAAAATTTTACTAATCTTACAAAAGAAGAAAAAAAGGAAATTTTTTATATAAGAAATTCTCCAAATATCTCTAAATTTATGAAAACAAAAAATATAAATTATAAAAATCACTTAATATTTTTAAAAGAACTAAACAAAAACAAAAATAAAAAATATTTTTTGTTGATAAAAAATAACGAGAAACTGGGAGTAATATATTTTAATAATATCATAAAATTATCCTGTGAATTTGGGCTTTATGGTATAAAAAAAGGCGTAGGTGAGCTTTTAATGCAAGAAGTTAAAAACTATGCTTTCAATGTTTTAAAAGTTCAAACTTTAAACGCATGTGTTTTCAAAGAAAATACAAAAGCTTTGAATTTATATTTAAAACATGGTTTTGAAGTTATTAAAGAAGATAATAATTTTTATTTTGTAAATTTAAACAATCCTCACGGGGATATCATTTTTTAAAAGCTCATTTTTAACATCACTTGGAGTATATTGACTAAAATGAAATATATAAGCACCAGCTAATGCATTTGCACCAAGTTGTATGGCTTTTACCCCATCTTGAGGCTTAGAAAGTCCTCCATTGATAATGAGTGGAATTTTTAATTTACCTTTGAAATACTCTAGTAATTCCCAATCATACCCCAAAGAATTTCCTTCTTTATCAACACTTGTTAAAAGTATCTCCCCTGCTCCTAAAGATTCGTATTGTAATGCAAGTTCTAGCGGATCAATATCTAAAATTTCATTATTAAAAACTTTAAATTTATTTTTGTCTTTTTTTACATCAACCGAGCATACTACACAAGAGCTTCCAAAAGTATTTGCCACCTTTTTGACAAAATCTAGATCTTGCAAAGCCATAGAATTAATACTAATTTTATCAGCACCTATATCTAACACTTTTCTAATATCTTCTAAAGTTCTAATCCCACCTCCAATGGTTAAAGGCATAAAGCATTCATTAGCTATATCTTCTAAGCTTTCAAAATCTATAACACCATTTTTATTGATATCCAAAACTATAAGCTCATCAACATTTCTAGCATTATATATCCTAGCTGTGCTTATTACATGCCCTATAGTTCTAAAAGAAGAAAAATTGATACTTTTTACAAGCTGATGATCTTTTAATAACACGCAAGGTATAATTCTTGTTTTAAGCATACTAGGCCTTTAAATTTGCAAAATTTTCCAAAAGTTTCAAACCTACATTTTGGCTTTTTTCAGGGTGAAATTGCACAGCAAAAATATTATCTTTTTCAAAACTTGCACAAAAAGGTTTTTCATACTCACAAAAAGAAGTTTCCACACTTTCTAAACACTCTACATAATAAGAATGCACAAAATAAAAATCACTTTTTTCTAAAATTCCATCAAATAGCTTGCTTTTTTTATCACTAAATTGTAAATCATCCCAACCACTATGCAATAATTTTTCTTTACTTAAATCAAATTTCAAAACCTTTGCTTTTATAAAATCAAGCCCTTCGCACTCTCCGCCCTCATATCCCTTACTAGCAAAAAGTTGCATACCAAGACAAATCCCCAAAATAGGCTTTTTATCTTTTAAAACACATTCTTTTAAAAGCTCATCTAGTGCAAGTTTTTTTAAATTTTCCATACCTTGTTTAAAAGATCCAACGCCTGGTAAAACTAATTTAGAGGCATTTTTTATATCTTCTTTTTTAGAACTTATAATCACTTCTTGATTAAGTTTTTCAAAAGCTTTCAAAACAGATTTAAAATTTCCAAGATGATAATCAACAATACAAATCATTTCAAAACAAACTCATCTTTTTTTATCAATGATCCATCACTATCTCTTAAGAATTTACCATTTTCATCGCGTTTAAATATCTTTTTATTAGTATAAGAATCGACAATTTTTTCAAATTCTTTTTCACTAAAACCACTAAATTCCAAATACTTCTTAATAGCCTTTTTAGGTGGCTTTCCATCATATTTATTTACAAGTCTCATGCCCTCTTCACGGCTAATATAGCCAAGTCTTATATCCAAGCACGCATTATCCGTAGCTCTTCCAAAACCATATTTGCAGTATTTTAAATAATCATGCACATGATTTGAATAACAATCTAAATTTTCAAAATTCTCATAAGTAGTTTCAACTGGTTTTGTACTAGTTTTAAAACCATTTTCTTGGGCTAATTTTAAATTATACTTATAATCCCATTTAAAATAATATCCCAAAAATAACCCTGTAACTCCTACTCTTTGAAGCTCTTCATCACTTGGATAAGTATAAAAATATAAATCCTTTTCTCTAATACCATCAACACCAATCATATCAGAAATTCTATTACCCAAAAGTCCGCCAAATTCTTCAAGCCACTCTCTACCTAAAGTGTTTTTTTCTTTAGAACTAGCTGGCCCACCATACTCAATCTGCGGACTTTCTCCCCAAATAATCAAAGGAATACCAAAAGCAACAGCTACTTTTGGAACACATGTAAAAATCCCCAAATGGTTTTGCCATTCATTATCACCCGTTCTTATAAAAGCTTCGCGGGCCAATTTTTTATACACCAAAGGATTTCTTTTGATATGGATTAAATCAACACCAAGATTATTTAAATTTTTTAAATTCTTTTTACCTATTTTAGTAGGGATACTTGGTTCAAAACAAACACACAAAGGATTAAGTCCAAGTTCAAGACATTTTAAAACTTGAAAGGTAGAATCCTTACCACCACTTACTCCTATCACACAATCATACACAGGATGTTTTTTATATTTTTTAACGAGTTCTAGAAATTCTTTTTCACGCTCTTGCCAATTTATCTCATGATTTTTAGCTTCTTGCGAGCAACACGCATCACAAATTCCCTCATCATTAAAATGCAAATCAGGCTTAGTATCTGGCATAACGCATTTTTTACAAAATTTCATATTAACTCCAAAAAATCTTTATAATCATCATAAATCGACTATGATTATATTTTCTAAAGATAAATAAATTTTATTTTGTTACAATATTTTTTATTTAAAGGTTTATAAATTATGGATTTAACTTTACTTCCTTATATGATTATAGGAATTTTTTCAGGTATGGCTTCAGGGGTTTTTGGCATAGGTGGTGGTATGATTATCGTTCCTTTCATGCTTACTTTAGGACTTAGCTCTCATCATGCTGTTGCAATTTCTGTTGTACAAATGATTTTTGCTTCTATTTTTGGCTCCTATTTAAACTATAAAAAGAAAAATTTAATCTTAAAAGATGGACTTATCATAGGCTTTGGAGGCTTTTTAGGTGCGATGTTTAGCGGGCTTTTACTCTCGTATTTTTCAGATATAACCTTAACAAGTATTTTTCTATGCGTGAGTATTGTATTCTTTTTAAAATTTGCTTTTAATCAAAAAAGCACCATTGGAAACATTAACCACTCTAATATCTTAAAAAATTCTATTTTGCTAATTTGTGGCGTATTTACAGGAATTTTTGCTATATCTTTAGGAATTGGTGGTGGGCTTTTAATTACCCCTATTTTAGCTTATTTTTTAGGCTATGATACTAAAAAAGTAGTGCCACTTAGTTTATTTTTTGTAATATTTGCTTCAATTTCAGGAATTAGTTCTTTTGTATATAATGACATCATTGATAAAGAAGTGTTACAAAATGGAAGCTTAGTAGGATTTAGCTCTATGCTAGGAGTTTATCTTGGTATAAAAATCATGGAAAAAATCAATCTTAAATCCCACCGCATAGCACTTTTAGGTATTTACACCCTTTCTATAACTATGACCATTATAAGCTTGATTAAAAAGCTAAATTTATTTTAATCTATCGGCAAATTTTTGTCTATTGGAAGTATAAACAAAGCTTAAAACCTCTGCCACTGCTTTAAAAAGCTCTGGTGGAATAAGATCATTTACCTCGCAAGCTTTATAAAGTTCTCTAGCTAAAGGAGGATTTTCATAAATCATAACATTGTATTCATATGCCATATCTTTAATACGCAAAGCTAAAAAATCCACTCCTTTAGCTAAAACTTTTGGTGCAGCTTCTTTGGAACTATCATAACGCAAAGCAACCGCATAGTGGGTAGGGTTAGTAATCACAACATCAGCACTAGCAACATCTTGCACCATTCTACGCCTTGCTGCTTCCATTTGCAAACGACGAATTCTTCCTTTTACCAAAGGATCTCCCTCGCTTTGTTTAAATTCATCTTTAACTTCTTGCTTACTCATGCGTAAATTTTTAAAGTATTGATACCTTACCAAAAGTACATCTAAAAGCCCTATAATCAAAAAAGCTATGATAACAATGGCTGCAAGTATAATAGCTTTATCCCTAAGCCATAAAAGTTGTGGATAAATCGTATAAAGTTCTACTCTAGGAAGTTCTTTCATAAATTGCAATAAAAAAACAAAAGCTATACCAAATACAACACCGACTTTAAGTATAATTTTCAAAGCCTCAATAATCTTTTTTAAAGAAAAAAGATTTTTAAGCCCGTTAATAGGATTAATTTTATTAAAATTTGGAGTAATGGGCTTAGTAGTAAAAATAAAACCAAACTGCATTAGATTTCCAAGCACACCCGCTACCATAATTACTAAAGTAATAGGCAATACCATAATAAACATCTCTATCATAGTTTTTATAATGATTTTTTGTAAAATCTTTAAATCAATTTCAATGCCTATAAAACTTTGATAAAAACGATATAAACCGCTAATTCTCTCACCTATAAAAGGCATCATAAACAACACCACAACCACAGCTATAATAAGTACAGCCACAGCAGATGCATCTTGGCTTTTTGGGACATTTCCTTCTTGTCGCGCATCTTCTATTTTCTTGGATGTGGGTTCTTCTGTTTTCTCTTGATCATCAGCAGCCATAAAAAAACCTTTAAAAAATTTAAAGCAAGATTATAGCATTTTATCAAGTATCTGCTAATA
>NZ_JAKMQK010000021.1:0-14835 GCF_025771545.1 Campylobacter sp. IFREMER_LSEM_CL908 | reverse complement strand
GATTATTTTTAATGAAAATGATAAGGATATTAAATAGCATATAAAGCTCATTGTTTAACAATGAGCTTATTGTGTTACGAATTTGCTTCTCTCCAATCATCACTTCCGCTTGTTCCAGCCGCTGTATGCTCCCAAATAACTTTTCTGTAATTTAAGGATACCTTAAAAAGCTCTGTTTTGTCATGATTGTTTGCTTCT
The DNA here is from genome assembly GCF_025771545.1 of Campylobacter sp. IFREMER_LSEM_CL908. NCBI lineage: Bacteria > Pseudomonadati > Campylobacterota > Epsilonproteobacteria > Campylobacterales > Campylobacteraceae > Campylobacter > Campylobacter sp. IFREMER_LSEM_CL908. The sequence goes on along the minus strand of NZ_JAKMQK010000021.1, from coordinate 14,637 downwards.
TGAGCATTTGGCATTACTAAGGTAATATCTGTAATGATAGCATCTTCTAATTTAGTTGTAAAAAAATGTTCTTGTCCACCACTTGTTGATGTTCTAAACCAATGAACTTCAACACTCGGAAGTCTTTCACCTTTTGTAAGTGCATTGTAAAGTAGAGGAACTGCTTTATTTAGAGAGCAAGTGAAAGTAAAAGGCTTATGAACTCTTTGTCCTGATGGTTGTCCACTTTGTTGATCAACTGGAACTGTTACAATATGAGAAATTTCTTGAGCCATAATCTCGTCTTCGTGTCCTGCTTGATAGCGATTTCCTATACTTGCTTCTGTAGAAGCACCACTTGAAATAAGTCCTTGTGTTGAACCTTCGATTTTGATATATGCTGGTTGTGCCATGTTTTTCCTTATGATTATAATTTTAACTTTATATTTATATTAAAAGCTTTTAATATTTTAATACAAAATAAGTAAAAATAATATAAAATTAATAAATAGAAATAAAAATTATTTGAATTTATATTAGGAAAAATTATGTTTCAAAAAATAATGCAAATTTTAAAATCTAGGATTTTTGTAATCACATTAATACTTATTATTTTAGTTGTCTTAAGTTTATTTTTTTGGGCTTATGGTTCTTTATTTGCGTTTAATGAAATTTATGTTTTTAGTAATTCTTATTTAAGATTTGGGATAATTTTTATATTTTGGTGTTGTATTTTTTTGTTTTTTCTTTTAAAGCCTTTAAGTAATTTTATAAAATCTTTTAAGGATGACAAAAGAATAAGACTTAAAGAAATTAAAAAAGAATCTAATGAATTTTTATACAAAGCAAAAAGAAATTTCTTTATCGCATTAAAAGATGCCAAACAAACATGGAAAAAAGATATCAACACTAAAAATTTGCCTCTTGTTGTTATTGTGGGAAATGAAGGTGCTGGTAAAAGTACTTTTATAAATTATTCTGATATAGAATATCCTTTAAGTGATAGTTTAGAATCATATAAAAAGATGCATAAGTCTACCAATAATTTTAGCTTATATGTTTCCAAGAAAGGCGCTTTGCTTGATACTGAAGGAAATTATTTTTCTCAAGAAGATTTTTTTCATCCTAATAGTAGCGATGAGTTACCCGAAGATGATATAGAGAAAAATAGAGACTTTTTAATTAAAAAGAGCATTTGGCAAAATTTTTTAAAATTTTTAAATAAGAATTATTTTCATAGTAAATTAAATGGCATTATTTTAATAATTGATACTCGATTGTTTTTGGAAAACACAAAAGAATATTCTAATAATTTAATTCGTTATTTAACAAAAAGGGTGCATGAGTGTGAAAAAATTTTAGGTGTACAATTACCTATTTATGTTGTTTTTTCAAAATTAGATTTGATAGAAGGTATGAGAGAATTTTTTGATATTTTCAATGAAAAAATTCAAAAAAAAGCTTTTGGTGTAAGTTTTGCAGAACATTTTAAAGAAGAAGATATTCAAAAGTCTTTTGAAGAGATAAGCAAATCTTTGTTTTTACGTTTTGTTGATAAAAATTCTTCTATATACACTATAGAGGAAAAAAATAAAATTTATTTATTTTTAAAGCAGTTGGATAATTTATTTGTATTGAGCAAAGACTTTATCGTGCAACTCCAAAATGAAAATATTTTAAAAAATAGTTCAGTTTTAAGAGGGGTATATTATGTAAGTGCTTATCAAGAAAATGTGCCAAGAAATTTTATGCTTGATACAATTTGTGAAAAGTATAATATAAAAAAACCATTAGCTCAAGTAAAACAGTCTTTTAGCAAGCAAAGTTATTTTGTTCAGTCTTTGCTTGAAGATATTGTCTTTAAAGATTCATCGCTAAGTAGAATTAAAAGTTTTTACAAAAAGATATCGCTTGTGGGTTTAACTATATTTTTGAGTTGTATGACTTATTTTATTTCATCTTATTTTATTCTTAAAAGTGAGCAAGAAAAGAAAATATCTCAAAGTGTTTATACTGATCTTTCATTTTTGTTGAAAAATATGCAAGATTACCCCATGATGAGTATAGAAGAGAAAGCAAAATTATTAGTTGATTTAAGAAATATACTAAGTGTATATCCACAATTAATCGAAAAGGCAAGTTTGTTTGAATATTTTAGCTTAAACATAACATATAAAGGCTTTAAAAAAGCACAAAATTTATATTATAAAATTAGTGAAGATGTGTTGAAAAATACCCTATTAAAAGAAATGGAAATAATATTACAAACTGATGATAATTATGATAACTTAATTAAAACTTTATATGTATATAAATCATTGTTTGAGCAAAAATATCTTGATAAAGATTTATTAAAAATATGGATTAATGAAAATTGGAATTTTTTAGAAAAATATAAAATTTCTAAAGAAAATTTTCTATCTGGTATCGATGAACTTCAAAAGATTGACTTAAGCACTTCTCAGCAAGATGATATTTCGGTTAAACTATCTATTGAAAAACTATATAATGTAGCAAAAATTCAAAGAATATATACTTTACTTAACTTTATCATTCTAGATAAAAACAATAAAGTATATAATTTTAAAAATGAATTAGGATTTGCTGCTAATAATGTTTTCTCAGAGTCTATTAAAATTGATAGTATTGAAGAAATTTACACAAAAAAAGGTATGGCTGACTTTTTGCAAACGTTAAATGTAAAAATAGATAAAGCCATTGAGATTGATTCGTGGATTTTAAATGATTTGTCAAATTCTGAAAATAGAAGCAATATGGCAATGGGAATTATTAAAATTTATTTAACGCAATATCAAAATAAATGGCAAGAAATTTTAAATTCACTTGCACCAAAAAAGTTTATTTCCAAAAGTTCTATGCTAAATGAACTTAATATACTATCTAAAAAAGAAAATCCTTTAATGAATTTTATAAAAATTGTTAGTGTAAATACCAATCTTAACGATGCTACTTTACTAACTCAAGCATATAATCTCGGTGTTAATGCTGCTGAAATAAAGACAAGTTTTATGGGGATTACCAGTTCGTTTGATGCTTATCATAAAATTATAGAACAAAATTCTATTTTAAATACGGGTGCTACTGCTGTAGGTTTAGATGTTGGAAGTCATCAAAAAACCATGGAATTAATAAATACAGATTTGTCTAATATTCATAAAAAAATAACTGACTTTACAACAAATAACTCGCAAACTATTGAGGAAAAAATAAAATACGCTTTAAGCGATAGTAAAGATTCTAGCGACCCATTTAGTTCTCTTGAACAAAATATTAAAAATTTACCAAGTGAATTGGAAAAATATTATGCAACTCTTTCTTTGTATGCTTGGAATATTATAGAAAACCATGGAGTTTCTTTGTTTAATACTGTTTGGTTGAATGAGGTTTATGCACCATTTGTTAATGATATAGCTCCTTTTTATCCTTTTAATTTATTAAGTTCACAAGATTTAAGTATAGATTCTTTTAAAAATTTCTTTGGTAAAAATGGAATTTTAAATAAGTTTTATGAAAAATATTTAACAAATGTTCTAATTAAAAGAAAAAATGTTTACTCTATTAATTCTAAATTTAGCTCAAGATTAACTTTTTCCAAAGAATTTTTGGATTTTATTACTAAGGCTGGTAATTTATCAGAGTTAATGCTAAATGCAAATGATGTAATGAGAGTGCGCTTTACTTTACAAAGTCTTGACTTAAGTGCCGATTTTTCTTTTGTAAAAGTTCAGTATAATGATACTTCTATTATATATGATCACACATTGCATACAAAATTAGATGTTATAACTGATGAATTTAACAATGGAACTAGTTTTGATTTCACTGCGTATTCTTATTTAGATGCTAATATAAATTACACAAAATCATATAAAGGAGAATGGGCTTGGTATAAATTATTACAGGAAAGTAAAAATTCAAATTCATCTTACAGTGTTTTATTTAATGACAATAAAAAAATGTATTTTGATTTCAAACTTAATAATAACAACTCAGATATTAATAATATAATTATGATATTAAGTGATTTTAAAATAGTAGAAAATATAACAAAGGCTCAAAATGATAGATAAAGAAACCATAGGATTGATAATTGAAAATATTGATGAAAATATTACAAAAACAGTAGCTTGTGTATTTGATGAAACTGGTGGACTTGTTGGATCAAGTCCAGAATGTTTATTTTGGATACAAGATAAAAATAATTCTGTTAAAGAAAAACATATGAAGATTACTTTTGAAGAAGGTTTTTTTACTATGACGCCTATAGAATGCAGTGATATTTTTTATAATAATTCTTTTTCTAGATTGGAAGATGGTTATGAAATTATTATCAACAAAGGCGATGTTCTAAAGTTAGGTCTTATTGAGTTGCGTTTTGTTGATTCAAAAGAGATTAAACAAGAAACTTTAAAGCAAGCAAAAGAAATAAAAGAAATAGAAAAACACACACAGATGGATGAAATAGAGCTAAAACCTAGAGGAAAAATAGATGGTTTAGATTTTAAGGCAAAAGAAAACATTAAAGAACTTATTGAAACAAAAATAGATTATAGTTTTATAGAGGATAATAATATTAAAAATTCTGAAGTTATTATGGAATCTAATTCTTCTGTTAATTTAGATTTTACTTATGAAAATATAGGAAAAATTTTAGATAAATTGCAAAATGAATTATCACAAAATCGTAAAAAAACAATACTAAATGATAATTTCCAAAAATTAAATATAGATGATTTTCAAACGGTTATTTCAAAAATTCCGCTTATTAAAGATACAAAACTAATTAATCTTGTTGTGTTAAAATTAATTACTAAAGAATTGTATTCACCTGTATTTAAAGAGATGGAAGAAGATATTTTTATGACTTATTTGCAAAATGCCTTGCAAAATATCATCAAAAATGATCAAAATATATTTGAAAATTTGACTTTACTGTCTTTAAATAAATACAAAGAAAAATAATTTTTTTCAAAGTAAAGTAAGATAATTTTCAAAAATTAAATTTAAAAAGGAGTATCAAATGAAAATCACAATGATAATTCTAAGCTTATTTTCTTTAGTATCTTTAAGTGCATGTGCTTTTAAAGAAAATAAAGCAAGTGAATTAGAAACTCTTGCAAGTAATTATGGTGGAATTTATATCTTTGATAAAAAAATAAGAGAAGAGATATTGGAAAATGAAAGAAAGATAAAAGAATATAATCAATGGATTAATAATATATCTGCTTCTGATGAAGAGTTAAGAGCTAATATTAAAAAGTATGATGTAGAAAAAAAATTCCCTCAAGTCCTTTCTAATGGTTGTAAATATTATCGTAGTGATTATAGATATAAAGGTAAAGCTAATTTTGGTTTCAAAGATAAACCCGAATTTGCATACTATGAAGATCAATTTAAAGCATATATGGGTGAAGAAAACTATAAAAAATTAAGACCTTATTTAGGTATGACAACTTATTATGTGTGTGAGGGTAAAAAATATCCTATTGTTTTTGCTACTATGATAGATTATAAAGTAAAAAGCTATGGATTATTTGGAGATGAAGGAAGAGGATTTAGCTTTTCTAGTATTAGTCGTAAAAGTGCAGGAGGAGGATCTTTTCATTATTTTACTAATGGTAAATTTATAAAAAGTGATGAAAAATATACAGGACAAAGTTACTGATGAACCCTAAAGAACTTATTTCTCAAATCAAAGACTATGCTAATATAAGATGCTAGTTATGTTATGCTTGATTTAATCGATGAGAATGATGAAAAAGGTTTTAATAGTATGTTAAATATAAAAACTAAATTTTATTTATACCAAGGTATTTGAAATAATATACTTTAAAAAGGAGTATCAAATGAAAATCACAATGATAATTCTAAGCTTATTTTCTTTAGTATCTTTAAGTGCATGCGCTTTTAAAGAAAATAAAGCAAGTGAATTAGAAACTCTTGCAAGTAATTATGGTGGAATTTATATCTTTGATAAAAAAATAAGAGAAGAGATATTGGAAAATGAAAGAAAAAGAAGAGAGTTGGAAGATACTGATAAATTTAGAACTAAAGCGGGTCAATTAAAATCAGGAGAGTTAATTTATACGATAGATTCTGAAGCTATTGATAAATTGCTTCCTCAAGTCCTTTCTAATGGTTGTAAATATTATCGTAACGATTATAATTATGATGTAGATGATCCTGACTATGATTTTAACTTCGATGATAAACCCGAATTTGCATACTATGAAGATCAATTTAAAGCATATATGGGTGAAGAAAACTATAAAAAATTAAGACCTTATTTAGGTATGACAACTTATTATGTGTGTGAGGGTAAAAAATATCCTATTGTTTTTGCTACTATGATAGATTATAAAGTAAAAAGCTATGGATTATTTGGAGATGAAGGAAGAGGATTTAGCTTTTCTAGTATTAGTCGTAAAAGTGCAGGAGGAGGATCTTTTCATTATTTTACTAATGGTAAATTTATAAAAAGTGATGAAAAATATACAGGACAAAGTTACTGATGAACCCTAAAGAACTTATTTCTCAAATCAAAGACTATGCTGATATAGCAGATGCTAGTTATGCTATGTTGTAATATGTTTGGGAAAATATAGAGCAAGATGAAAAGAATAATATTTATAAAGCAGATAAACTTACTTTTGGTGATAAATTAAAGCAAGATATTGTTATGAAAAATAGTAAAAGGGAAAATATTGTAAAACCTAAAAATACAAACACAGCTTATGCTTGTGCTATACAAGCTCGTTTTGAACAAAATAAAATAGTTAAAATAGAACCTAAATATTGTATTTCTCTTATAAATACTTGTTTTGATAGTAAAGAAATAACATTGGATAATGATATTAGCAGGGTAGGGTTAAATGATGCACTGAGTAAAAGAACTATTGATTTTGTATTTTAAAACATTAGTCTAACACTTTAAGTGGGGCTTTGATATATTGTGATGTTAAATATAAAGATAAGCTATCTTTTAGTCCCAGTGAAGTTTATAGTTTTAATGCCTCTAGTGTTTATGGTTGGAATGGTTCCTAGTGTAATTATATTTTGATTTTTAAAAAGTAGGATAATTTTATTAAAAATATAAAAAGGAAAATAAATGGGTTTATTAAAAAAAATATACATTGCTTGGGGGATGTTTTGGGGAATTATTTTTTTGTTTAGTTCTTTATATGCTTATTTTAGTGATATAGAATTTTTTGGTGATATGTTAAAGATTGCATTTTTTATATATTCTTATCCATTGTTACCTTACATATCATATTTAACACTACAAGAAACTATTAAATCCAAAAATATTTTTCTTTATTTTTCTTTATTTTTCTTTATTTTTCTTTATTTTTCTTTATTTTTCTTTATCTCGGGGGGATTTTTTAATTATGTAATAATATTAGGCATTTATACAATATTATTTTTAATAATATCTATTAAATTTAGAAAAGAACTTTCTTATTATTTTTCTTTATTATTTTGTATTTTTTTATACATTTTTTTATATCTTTTTATTTTCTATATGGATTTAAAAAATGAGTAATAAAGCTCAAATTAACAATCTCAAAAATTACGCTAAACTTGTATAGATTGGTTTTTTTGATTTTTTAATAATAATTTAAATTTCAACAAAAAAAGGAAGTAGTGTGATAATACTAAAAAATCTATATATTATTTGGATTATAATTTGGGGATTTGGGGCTATTTTAGGTTATTATATGGCATATGATGCAACTTTTACTAAAATGTTCTTTTTTCTTGTTATACTTTATCTTTTTCCATTATTGCCTTATTTTTATTATTTGATTTATAAAAAAGCAAGAAAAACAAAAAATATATTTGTTGCTATTTGTTGTTATTTGTTGCTATTTGTTGTTATTTGTTGCTACTATTGATTAATAGAAATAATAGTAATTTTAAGTTGTACTTAATTATTATTGTGATACATATTGTAATATTTGCAATAATTTATTTAATTAAAAGAAATAAAAATGAAAACTCAAATCAATAATTTAAAAGATTATGCAGAACTTGCACAAGCTAGCTATTTTAATTTTGATTTTTTAAATACTAGAAATATATTTGAGTTAGATTCTAATCAAGAAAAAATTCAAGAAGAAAATTCTCTTAGAGGTTATAGAGAAATAAAAGTAAATTTAGAACATATTGTCAGTCAAAAATATAAAGATAAAAAAGTATTGATTGATTTAAGACAAGATAATGATTGGCAATCAAAAATATTAAATTTCTTTGATGAAAAGACAAATTTTGATAAACTAAATGGAGAATTTGGAGAATTACAAGCTAGGAATTTCTCTCAAAGATATGAGGTTCAATTTCATCAGCCTAACACTACAAGTGGCTTTAGTGCTACTTTGTTTTATGATAAAGAAAAAGATAAATTTGTTGTAGGATTTAGGGGAACTGAAGTTTCTTTTAAAGATTTAAAAGCGACATGGGAAACCGCTTTAGATGCAACCCAAGACTTAGTCTTATCTCTTAATGGCAATCTCCAATCTTCTTCTCTTTTAGAATTTTTAGAACAAGTAAACAAAATAATCAAAAATAAACACAAAAGTATTATATTTGTAGGACATTCATTGGGTGGGTATTTAGCTCAAATGGCTTTGATATATTGTGATATTAAATATAAAGACAAATTATCTTTTAGTCCTAATGAAGTTTATACTTTTAATGCCCCTAGTGTTTATGGTTGGAATTTTCCTAATATAGCTATCAACCCTAATACAATAAAAATTATGCAAGATCTTTTAGGAAAATACACTATAGATATTTCAGAAAAAATCACTCACATTTATGATAATGGTAAAATTGAAATCATCGCTTCTGCTCAATATGGCTCACACAATAGACTGTCTATCTATACGGGTAAAGATTCTCACTCCATAATCCCCCTAACTCAAACTCTTTACTTCTACTCCTATCTTTTAGAATTAGATGCTAACCATAACAAAGTCAAAGATAAAAGTTTTAGTGAATGTATAGAGTATCTTAATCATTTTATGAAAAATATTCAAATATATACAGAAACTTTTGTGTTAAAAAATAATGCTATTAATAATAAAAATTTCGCTCTTAAAAATGGACCTCTTGGGCTTTTAAGAAGCTCTCCAAAAAAAATCAATCATTTTGAATATTTTCTTTCATTAATAGCCACCATAATGCAAGAAACAAATGATATTTTAGAAGAGGTTGGAGATAATTATTATACAAGCTACAAAGCTCCTACCATTAGTCAAACAAAAATCATAGATTTTATTTTAAAAGCACATGAAAAAGAAAAATATATTTTAATTCTTGATAAAAATGATTTTAATAAATACAGAAAAGATAGTTCCTTTGTTAATAATCAAGAAAATTTAGCTCATAAAATTGCCATTGGGGAATTTAGAATTTTTATTGTGGTTTATAAAGATATGAAATGTCTTGAAAATATTAATAATATAACAAAAATATACAGATATAATTCAAAAAGTTATAAAATAAAAGATCAAATTTGGGATGAGCAATATTTAGGTGGAGTTTGTAAAATATCACAAGCTTTGTATTTTAATGGAAAAGCTAAAATAGGTATTATTTAGGAAAATTATGATAGGTAGAGACTTTTTATATTCTATTCATAAAGATAAAAAAAGTATTTATTTATTTTGTGAAAATAAAAGCATCATTGATTGTCAAAGTATTTATGATGAACTTTACAAATTAGAAGCAACGACAGATTTTACTTTTGAAGAACTCCAAAACTACCAAGCTTATATCTTCCTAAACTCCACCCTCCTTACAGGCTCAAGTGAAATTCCTAACAATCCTTTTTACTTTGGAGAATTAAATCAAGATAATGCTATAAAACAAGATACACCTAGTTATTATTTTTCTCCTAAAGATGAAGATAGTGGCAAAGGAAAACTTAGCATCTTTTATAAAAATGATGAACTTTGCTTGCTTAATTATTCTATTATAGAAAATTCTTTAAATATCAAATTAGAATGTTTAAGCAAGCAAAGCTTAGAGTATAAAGATTTGATTTCAAACACTCTAAAAGAACAAAAAACCATACAGATAAATAAAAAACAAGCTATAGCTAAACTTCATGCTCTTTTAGAAAATCAAAACCTAGAATGTATCCATGGAGGTAAAGTCATACTTCAATCAAACAAAGGAAAAACTTTTAAAGATAGTGGTGTGCCTATTATGCTAGAAAGTGATTTACTTAATTCTAGCATAAGTGGCTGTCCTAATACCATTGCAAATGTAAGCTATCCTTGCACTAAGGTAGTAGATGTTAAAGGCTCTTTATCTCAAAAGAAAGTTAATAATGAATATGTAATCTTACAAGAACTCATCTCAGCTTGTATTAGTGATAAAGGCTTTCCTTTAAAAGTAAGCTTTGTACCTACTAAGTTTAAATTTGATCATAGTTTTAATCCTAAGGAAGGCTTAGCAAAGCAAAGCAAAAACCAAACAAAGCTAAAAGAGCCCATAATAAGACTTCATTATAAAAGTGATAGATTTCAAAAAGATAACCTACCTATCTATAATCTTTTGATCAATAATGAAAAAAAAGAACAAAATAAAGCTTTAAGTGAATTAAATATAGATCAAAAAGATTTAAAAGATATAGAAGATGTTAATATTCTTAATCAATTCAAACAAGACTTTAGTAAAGATTATGAATTTAAAGAATTAAATTTTAGTTTTGATACTAATTTAATCAAACTTTATTTTATTATCCCAAAAAATATTGCTAAAGTTTATAAAAGTGCTTATAAAGAATTTGAATATAAAGATTTAGGAGCAGGGTATTTTACACAGCTACATGAGTATGATAAAATCATCAAAAATTCCCTAGAAGATAATAAAGAATTAAACGAATATCATTTTAGTTTTTTAGCTCCTGCTAAAATGCAAAATTTAAAATTTCAAATCGCAAATGGACTAGATGAGATCTTAGAAGATGAAGATAGAAAACAAGAGCTTTATGTTTGTAAATTTGTAGTAGTGAATGGGATTAAAATATGAAAATAAAAGATTTCACCTTAATTACATCAAATCATAATTTGGAAATTGAGTTAAAAAATCTTACCGAAAATGCTAATAAAATTATTTTTATATGTGGTGATTTTGATGGATATAAAGAAGCTAAGAATTCTTTGTATAAGACACTACATACTATTGAATATAAATTTAAAATTAACAAGAAAAAAACTTTTAAAATCATACATTTAAATCAAGCTAATAAAGATGAAATCACAAAAGAACAAAAATTTAGCTCTGATAAAAATTTATCTAGTATTAAAAAAATTATCTTTAATAATTTAAATTTTTTAAATGATGTAATCAATCAAAACAAAAATAAAACGCTCAATAAAATTATTGATGAGAGTAATGAAGAAAATATTGAAAATTTTTTAAAAGGAGTTCAAAAAGAATTAAATACATTATTAAAAAATATCAAAGAATCTGATTATTTTGAGCAAGAGATTAAACCAAAGATACAACTTACCCTAGATACACTTTTTAATACATTTTTAAAAAATATTACTCAATCTAATGATGATGAATATAAGCAAATTATTAGAGCTATAGCAAAATTTTTTATCAATATATTAGATTCTGTAACCAATCTTAAAAAACCTATCTCTTTAGTCAAAAAAAATCCTTATGTTTTTGTTGTAAATACATTATTTGAAGTTTATAATTCTTCTTCTGACTATCAAGAGTATAAGGAACAAAAATATTATTATGATTTTGCTTATCCACTTTTAGAGCTTATTACTAGTAAGCTTTATCCTATTATCGCTTTGTGTAATGAAGAAATTTTATCTGATGTATTGATTATAGATGATAAAGTATTATTAGATTTTTCATCTTATTCTAATGTACCTTCTATTAGTCTTTATAAAAATAGTTTTTATAAAGTTATTTTAGATGAAGAATTTCAAGGTATTTTTGATCATTTTTTAGAAAATAATCCAAAAATTGAAAATGAAAAGTTAGATAATACGCTTTTGATTAATTCTAGTTTAAAAAATTTTGATACAACATTAAAAAAAGCAATCAATTCAAATATCTCTGAACTTAATCATTTCTTTTATGCAGAATATCCTGATTTAAATTCTTCCATACTAGTAGAAATGATACTAGATAAAAAAAATACTGATCAAATCAATACAACAAAAATGGGTAAAAATTATTTGTTTATTACTAATCCACCACAGCTTAACAATGCAGCACTTTGTGAAGATTTGTATCAAAAAAAATTAGGAGCAATAATAAAAAATCGCCCTAAAGCTCTTACAAAAAATGAAAAACTTGGATTAAAAGAGCAATTTCCTAGTAAAAGAGATTATGGCTCTTATTTTATAGAAAGAGATGTTAAAAAGGAAGATGATTTTGTATTGCAGCTTTGTCCTTTTGTGAAACTTGATGGACAGATTTATCAAAAATATAAAAGGTATTTTAATTTTTATAATCAAACACTTTCTTGGATAGGACTTGATTTATTAGAGAGTACAAAACAATCAGTTGAGCAAGATTTTGCTTATATTGATAGCTTTTTTAAATTACCCAAAGAACTAGAAGAAATTAGCGAAAAAGAAAAAGAAAAAGTAAAAGAATATATCGGGCTTTTTAATAATTATTTAGATAATATCAATTCTGATTATGATCAAATGCAATTTTTTCTTGAGTTAGAGTCATCAATATCCAAAACATATGAAAATGTAGATTTTAAGAAATACTCACCTTTAACGGTTGTTTTATTGACTTTAACTTTGTATGTTTTACAAAAAGACTTAGCTTCTACACAAGAATATTCTCTTGGTGTTAAAAATATTGTAATTCCAAATTTAGATTATGGTGATAAAGAAATTTCACTTAATTACCAAAAGATTAAAATACCAAATTATTTTAATGAGTATATCTTATTTATCCCTGATGATATTTATTTTTATGATAATGATAAAAAAATTTACATCTTTTTATCTAAAGAATTAAATAAAAATAAAAAAGAAGATGAAGTTATCTATTTAGATGAATTAGCTAAAGCTATGTTTGAAAATGATTTTGAAGAAGATGATCAAACTTATGTGAATTTTTTAAAAACCTTAAATGAAAGCTTTGATGAGGAAATTGAATTTAAAGAAAATACACAAACAGATAAAACTCTTCCTTTGAAAAAAGATTTAGATAAAAGTATTCAAGAAATTATGCTTGATAATGAACTTGCAAAATTATCTATAGATATCACTTTTTTTAATATCATTAAGCAACTTTTTCCTTTTGCAGAATTTTTTATGAGCCAGCCTGATTTTTTTAAAAAAATGATTTTATTTTTTATAAATTCAAGCTTTGATAAAAAGCATTATGGCAATAAATTATTTTCTAGTTTTAAAGCACATTTTTTTAAAGAACTAGGGATATTTTATGCACTTAATCCTAAAGGACATTTTATAAAAATTAATCCAAAAAGTAAAAAGCCACTCAATAAGCTTTTTTTATATCAAATAGGAACAAATTATTATTATTTTAATCAATTAGAATATGCAAGCGAGTTGAAAAAGTCAAAGAGTTTTTCAAGATTGGATAAAGCTAAGCAAATTCATTTGATATCAAAAGTAAAAAAACAATTAGCTATTGATTTTTCTATTAAAGTAAGTAAAAATTTAAGTGTAGATGTGTTAAAAAATTTAGCAGGATCTTTTATCGATACACTTTTGCCTACAAATTATGAAAGATTAAAAATTTTATATGAAAAACTAATGTATGAAAAATTTACTTACAATTATGATTTTCCTTTAGCTGTAAAAAAAGAAGAATACTTAACCTATCCTTTATTGATAAATTCTAGATTTATGAGTTTTGATTTATCTGAGTTTATTTTTGGTTCTTTATTATGCACAGGTGGGCTTAATTATTATCCTAGTATTGCTTGTGCTACGACTTCAAGCAAAGCTAGGGAATTTGCCTTAAAAAGACTTTTATCTTATATTATTTTAGATGAGAAAAGAAGTGCTTTTAAGGAAGATAAGATCAATGAGGGTAAATACATCTTAAACGATATGGAATTTTTTGAAGAAAACAATATAGAACTTAGAAATTGTAATATATATAAGCTAGAGCATTTTCAAAGAAAAGAAGAGTATAAAACACAACACCCAGTGATAAAACAACACCCTATCTTAGCTTATAATGATACTATACAAATTTTATATGAATATGCAAATGGTATTTATAATACTACTCAAGATGAAAAGGGTAAGTTTATAGAAGATAGGCAAAAAGCAAGAAGATTAATGGAAAATTTAGAAGCCATAGGACAACATAATTTAGAAGTGATGTATAAGGGGGTAAATGAAGAAGGTGATGAAATAATATATCAAAATAAAAGATATTATAAAAATATTGAGAATTTAACTACTAATAATAAATCCCAAGATTATTCTAATCAATTCATAGGCAGACTAGCCACTACTATAATCATGGAAGATGGTTTGTATATAGGATGAAAGGATAAATAATGAGTGAAACTTATGAAATTTATACACCCGAAGGTTTTATATTAAATGTAGATAAACAAAGTGGAAGAATACTATTTCCAAAGTCAAAAAAACCTAC
>NZ_JAKMQK010000020.1:0-15450 GCF_025771545.1 Campylobacter sp. IFREMER_LSEM_CL908 | reverse complement strand
TTAGTAACCCTGCCGATATCGACGATTACTTCTTCAAATTCTTCTCTATTATATCTTTCCATCGATCTTCCTTTTGGGTTATAGTTTGATTCCGTTTTCTCTTAGTGCTTCAGCTAAAGCTGCAATCACACCATGGTATAAATAACCATTTCTATCAAACACTACTTCTTCTATGTTTTTAGCTTTCAAAACTTTTGCAAATTCAGCTGCTATTTTTTTAGCGCCTTCTTTATTTGCTTTAACACCAATTTTTCTTCCATCTACTGCTGCTAAAGTTACTGCTTTAACATCATCGATAGCTTGGATATATAAAGTTCTGTTTGATTTGAAAACAGAAACTCTTGGAAGAGCTTGTGTTCCTGAAATTTTTGCTCTAATTCTTTTTTTTCTTTTAATTCTTAAAGATATTTTTCTTTTTAATACATTTGCTCTCATATTCTATCCTTACTTCTTAGATGTCTTACCAGCTTTGCGGATAATACGCTCATCTGAATATTTAACACCTTTTCCTTTGTAAGGCTCAGGTGGTCTAAATTCACGAATTTGAGCAGCAACTTGACCTACCACTTGTTTATCACTACCTTTGATAATAACATTGTTTTTATCAACAGTAATTTCTATGCCTTCTGGAATAGCATAGTTGATAGGATGAGAAAAACCTAAAGCAAGTTCAAGAACTTTACCTTTTAACGCAGCTTTATAACCAACACCGTTGATTTCTAAAGTTTTGCTAAAACCATCAGTTAAACCGATGATGATGTTTTGAGCTAAAGCTCTATAAGTTCCCCAATAAGCTCTACTTTGTCTATCTTCACCTTTAGGAGAGAAAAGAATTTGTCCTTCTTTAATCTCAACATTAACATTTGCTTTTGTATCAAGCTCTTTTGCTAAATTTCCTTTTTTGAATTTTAGCAAGTTACCTTCTAATTTTACTTCTACTCCACTTGGAATAGCAACTGGTTGTTTACCTATACGAGACATTCATTTTTCCTTTTTACTTGTCTACGATATGACTACTTTATAAGAATGGATACCGAATACCATAAAAAGTAGAAACTCTTACCAAATAGTACATAAAACTTCGCCGCCAACGCCTGCTTTATAAGCTTCGTCGTTAGCTAAAACACCTTTTGAAGTGCTTACTACGATAGTACCATAACCGTTTTTAAATCTTTTGATCTCATCTTTACCTTTATAAACACGACGACCAGGTTTAGAAATACGCTTAACTTCGTTAATTACGCTTTTACCTTTTTCATCGTATTTTAAAACTACATTGATGAATTTCTTTTTATCCTCTTCAATAACATTAAAGCTTTCAATATAGCCTTTAGCTTGGAAAATTCCAAGTAAAGCTTCGATAACTTTAGAATGCAAAAGTTGAGTAGTCTCTAATCTTCTCATCCCTGCATTTCTAATTCTTGTTAGTGAATCTGAAATTAAATCATTTATCATGGTTCTTTCCTCTTACCAACTTGCTTTTTTAAGACCAGGAATTAAACCTTCATTTGCCATTTTTCTTAAGCAAACTCTACAAATTCCAAAATCTCTATAAACTGAATGTGGTCTTCCACAAATTTGGCATCTAGTATACCCTCTAACACTAAATTTAGGTTTGCGGGCAGCTTTTGCAATCATTGATTTTTTAGCCATATTACTTTCCTTTTGCAAATGGCACGCCAAATAATTCTAATAATTTTTGTGCCTCTTTATCTGATTTTGCTGTTGTAACGATAGAAATGTTCATACCATGAGTTCTTAAGATTTTATCATATTCAACTTCTGGGAACATTAACTGCTCATCTAAACCAAAGTTATAGTTTCCTCTTCCATCAAAACCATCTCTTGGAAGACCTCTAAAGTCTTTAACACGAGGAAGAGCTATAGTAATAAGCTTATCTAAGAAAGCATACATATTGTCTTTTCTTAATGTTACCATTACACCTACTGGGAAGCCTTCTCTTACTTTAAAACCAGCAACTGATTTTTTAGCTTTTGTGATAACTGCTTTTTGCCCAGCGATCAATGAAATAGTATCTGCAACATTTTGTAATACTTTTTGATCTTTTGCTAATTCCCCAGCACCTACACTGATTACAACTTTTTCAATAAAAGGAACAAGCATAGGATTTTTAATATCAAATTCTTTAACTAAAGCAGGTTTGATATTTTGAGTATATTTTTCTTTCAATCTCATCATCTTATTCTCCTGCCTTTGCTACATTTGAAATATCCATTGGCATTTCTTTATTGATAAAACCGCCATTTGGATTTTTATCACTTGGCTTAACAGCTTTTTTAGCGATTTTACAACCTTCAACAATTACTTTATTTGTCTTAGGAAATACTGCTAAAACTTTACCTGTTTTG
This sequence comes from Campylobacter sp. IFREMER_LSEM_CL908, assembly GCF_025771545.1. Classification (NCBI taxonomy): domain Bacteria; kingdom Pseudomonadati; phylum Campylobacterota; class Epsilonproteobacteria; order Campylobacterales; family Campylobacteraceae; genus Campylobacter; species Campylobacter sp. IFREMER_LSEM_CL908. The sequence continues at coordinate 13,080 of NZ_JAKMQK010000020.1, read as the reverse complement.
CCTTTGTCATCGCCTGCGATAACTTTTACCATATCATTCTTTTTAATTTTTAATTTCATTACAACACCTCCGGTGCTAGTGAAACAATTTTCATAAAGCCACCATATCTTACTTCACGACCTACTGGTCCAAAAATACGCGTTCCGATAGGCTCTCTTTTAGCATCAAGAATAACTGCTGCATTTTCATCAAAACGAATTAAAGAACCATTGTCTCTATGAATTTCTTTTTTAGTTCTAACGATAACTGCTTTTACCACTTGACCTTTTTTAACTTTACCATTTGGTAGAGCTTTTTTTACAGATGCAACGATTACATCACCAACAGTAGCGTATCTTCTTTTGCTACCACCTAAAACCTTAATACACATTAATTCTTTTGCACCGCTATTATCAGCAACTGCAAGCCTAGTAAAACTTTGAATCATTACTCAACTCCTGCTGATACTATAGTTTTTAAGCGAAATGATTTTCTCTTAGAAAGTGGTCTACATTCAATAGCAACTACAGTATTTCCCACTTTAAGTTCATTTCTTTCATCATGAATTAAATATTTTTTAAAGCGTTTTACGATTTTTCTGTATTTTGGGTGAACCACTTTTCTTTCAACCAAAATTGTTGCTGTTTTATCTCCAGCAATTTGAACAACAACGCCTTGAATTTCTCTTTTAAATGCCATTTTCTATCCTTATTTTAAAGCGCTAATTGCAGTATTGATTCTAGCGATGTCTTTTTTAACTTCGCTAATCTCTTTAGGATTAGTTAGCTGCATTGTTTTTAGCTTTTGTCTTAAAGTAAATAAAAGCACCTTTTTTTCTTTTAGCATTGTTGCAAGCTCACCTGCTGTTTTATCTTTAATCTCAGTATATTTCATTTTGGCTCTCTCTTGTAACAAACTTAGTTTTAAATGGCAATTTATGCATCGCTAAAGTTAAAGCTTGTCTTGCCATTTCTTCATTAACCCCTGCCATTTCATAAATAATACGACCTGGTTTAATGTTCATTACCCATTCCTCAACTGCACCTTTACCTTTACCCATACGAGTTTCTAAAGGTTTTTTAGTTAGAGGTTTATCTGGGAAAACTCTAATCCAAGTTTTACCTTGTCTTTTTACAAAACGAGTTAAAGCAATACGAGCTGCTTCGATTTGGCGTGAATTGATACGGCCAGCTTCAGTTGCTTTTAGGGCAAAATCACCAAAAGTAAATTCAGTCCCTCTGTTGGCATAACCTCTGTTACGCCCTTTCATCATTTTACGATATTTTGTTCTTTTTGGCATTAACATGATTATTTACCTCTTCTTGCTCTTCTAGTTTTTTTAGCTGGAGCGTTTTCTTCGGTTTTTTCAGGTTGAACACCCTTTTGTAAAACTTCACCTTTGAAGATCCATACTTTAATACCTATATTTCCATAAGTAGTATGTGCTTCTGCAAAACCATAATCAATTTTTGCTCTTAAAGTGTGAAGTGGAACACGACCTTCTAGATACCATTCAGTTCTTGCCATTTCAGCACCACCTAAACGGCCTGAAACTGAAACTTTAATCCCTTTAGCACCTGCTTTTTGCGCTCCTTGAATTACTTTTTTCATTGCTCTTCTAAAAGCAATTCTTTTTTCAAGTTGAGTAGCAACACTTTCAGCTGCAAGCTGAGCTGAAGCACCTGCTTTTCTTTCTTCTTTGATATTGATATTAACTTCTTTTTTGATTAAATCTTGAAGTTCTTTTCTTAAAATATCAACATCACTACCTTTTTTACCAATAATAATCCCTGGTCTTGCAGCTACAACAGTTACTCTTAATTTTTTCGCTGTTCTTTCTACAAGAATTTGGCTAATTCCTGCATAATAAAGTTTTCTTTTTAAAAATGTTCTGATTTTATAATCTTCACCAATATTTTCTGCTAAATTAGCTTTTGTAGGAAACCATCTTGATTCCCAATTTCTATTAATTCCTAGTCTTAAACCAATCGGATTTACTTTTTGTCCCATATTAGCTTTCCTTTTTCACTGATGCTTTTTTAGCTTTTGTAGTTTTTTCAGCACTTGCTTCTACTTTACTAACTTCTACCAAAATGTGTGAAGTTGGCTTTCTAATACGACTAGCACTTCCTCTAGCTCTTGGTCTAAATCTTTTTAAAACCGCACCAGCATCAACACGACAACTTGAAACAACAACTTCATTTGCTTCAAATCCGCCATTTGCTACAGCACTTGAAATAGCATTTGCTATAAATTTAGCACCTTTATTTGGCATAAATTTCAAACTAGCTAATGCAAGCTCTGCATTCATACCTTGAACTTCTCTAGCAATCAATCTCGCTTTAGTTGGAGATAATCTTATGAATTTAATTAACGCTCTACTCATAAATCTCCCTTACTTACCTATTTTTTTCTGAACAGAGCCTTTATGACCCTTAAATGTTCTAGTAGGTGCAAATTCACCTAATTTGTAACCGATATGATTTTCAGTAATATATACTGGGATAAAGCTTTTTCCATTATGAACATTAAAAGTTAAACCTATCATATCAGGTATAATAGTGCTGCGTCTTGACCAAGTTTTAATTGGCTTACCATCGTTAGCTTTTTTAGCAGCGATGACTTTTTTCATTACATGGTCATCAACAAAAGGACCTTTTTTTAGTGACCTAGCCATCTTACTTTCCTTTTCTTCTTGAAATTATTAGCTTATCGCTAGCTTTTTTACGGCGAGTTTTAGCACCTTTAGTTGGTTTACCCCATGGAGTAACTGGATGACGGCCTGAATTTTTCTTACCTTCACCCCCACCGTGCGGGTGATCAACTGGGTTCATCGCAGAACCTCTTGTTTGAGGACGAATACCTCTATGGCGGTTTCTTCCTGCTTTACCGATAGTCACATTTGACCATTCTTCATTACCAACTTCACCGATACTTGCCATACATTCAGCTAAAACTTGTCTCATTTCACCACTTGCAAGTCTTAAGATAACATATTTTTCTTCTTTACCCATTAATTGAGCATAAGCACCCGCTGAACGGATCATTTGTCCACCTTTGCCCGGTTTTAACTCGATATTATGTACGATAGTACCCACTGGGATGTTTCTTAATTTCATTGCATTACCTGGCTTAATGTCAAGTCCGCTTTCAGCAGCACAAATAACATCACCAACGCTTAAACCTTTTGGTTGTAAGATGTATCTTTTTTCACCATCTCTATAAGAGATTAATGCAATACGACAATTTCTGTATGGATCATACTCGATTGCTTCAACTTTACCTTCAATACCAAATTTTCTTCTTTTAAAATCTATAATTCTGTAAAGTTTTTTAGCACCTGCTTCTTTATGACGGCTTGTGATTCTACCATTATTGTTACGACCTGCATGAGCTGGAAGTTTTACAAGTAATGAACGCACACTAGCTTTTGCTGTGATATCATCAGAGCTTACACCTGTGATGTATCTTCTACTTGGAGTATATGGTTTATAAGTTTTAATTGCCATCTTATGCCTCCGAACTTTCTAAGCTCACACCTTCTGGTAGCTTAACATAGAATTTTTTAAAGCTATTTCTTTGACCTTCACGACCTCTAAAACGCTTTACTTTTCCATCCATTTTTAAAGAATTAATTCTTACTGGAGTTACACCAAAATATTCTCTTAAAACTTCTTTTAAACCATTTTTAGTCATTTTTGGAGAAGTTTGAATAACTACAACACCTTGCTCTTGAAGGTTTAAGCTTTTTTCAGTGTAAAGTATTGTTTTTATATCAGTAATATCTGCCATTTTAACCCTCTTTTACGATAGATTCAAGCGCTGCTTTTTCAATGATAACAGCATTAAATACAGATACTAAATAAGCATTTACTTCGCTAATATCAACTACATAGCAATTTGCTAAGTTTCTAAAAGCAAGAAGTGTTTTTTCATCTAGTAAATCTTTTACAATTAAAGCATCTTTTAAACCAAGCTTTTTAATAACTGCATTTGCATCTTTTGTTTTACCGCTTTCAATGCTTAAACTATCTACTGAGAATAATGCATTGTTTTGTGCTTTATCAGCCAATGCTCTTTCAAGCGCTAAGCGTTTTTGTTTTTTATTAACTTTTTGGAAATAATTACGATTGTTTGTAGGGCCAAATGCTACAGCACCACCAACCCAAACATTCGTTCTTGTTGAACCTGCTCTTGCACCACCACGACCTTTTTGTCTCCATGGTTTTTTACCACCACCGCTTACATCGCTTCTACCTTTAGTATGAGCTGTGTTTGCTCTAAGGCTAGCAAGATAAGATTTTACATATAAATAAAGGTTGTGAGGATTAACTTCTGCATATTTTGCTGGAAGATCGAGTTCACTAGCTTTTTCAAATTTATCATTTAAAACAGTTACTTTACTCATTTTGCAATCCTTATTTTACCCATAGCACCATTAAATCCTGGTACCGCACCTTTTACTACTAAGATGCCATTTTCTTCATCAAATGAAACTACTTCATTTTTAACAGTAACTTTTACATTACCATAATGACCTGCCATTTTCATACCTGGTTGAACACGACCTGGCCATTCGCGGTTTCCGATTGATCCGTGGCGTCTGTGGAATCTTGAACCGTGACTTGCAGGACCTCCGGCAAATCCGTGTCTTTTAACAACCCCACTATAACCTCTACCTTTAGAATTAAAGCTTACTTTTAAAATAGAAGCTTCTTTTAAAGGATTAAGATCAATATCACCTGCTTCTGTGTTTGCTACTTCTAAAGAAGCAAATCTATTATATTCAGCTGAAAGATTGTATTTTTTTTGCTGACCCGCAATGCATTTATTATTTGCTTTGCCTTTTACATAAGCAACCAAAGCTTTTCCATTTTCTACTTCACATACTTTAGTTTGAACAAGTTTAAGTAAGGTTACAGGAATGCTTGGTGTGCTGATTGTTCTACTCATACCAATTTTTTCTACAATGTATTCCATATTCTATCCTTATTTACCCATAGCTCTTACTTCAACATTGACCTCTGGAGCCAAGTCAAGCTTAGTGAGTGAATCTACTGTATCTGGAGTAGCTGCTACAATATCAAGCATACGAGCATGAATTCTCATCTCAAATTGTTCGCGTGAATCTTTATTGATGTGTGGAGATTTCAAAACTGTGTATCTTTTGATTTTTGTAGGCATTGGCACTGGACCTCTGATGTCAGCACCTGTTCTTTTAACAGCTTCTACAATTGCTGCAACTGTGCGATCTAGAACTCTGTGGTCATAAGCTTTTAGCTTAAGCCTGATTCTTTCCATATTTTTTCCTTTGTAAAGAACTCGTTAGACCCATAAGAATCTAACCACCATATAAAATGATGTTGAGATTATATAAAAAGAGCCTTTGCTATGTCAAGAAATTTATACATTTTTTTTAATTATTTTCCTTTTAAAAAGGATAAAAATTAAATTTTATAAAATTTACAAGATTTTTTATACATTAAGAAAATCTAAGAAAAAATATAGTATGATTTCAAAATCTAAAGGGGCATTAGCTCAGCTGGGAGAGCACAACGCTGGCAGCGTTGGGGTCAGCGGTTCGAACCCGCTATGCTCCACCATTAATTACAAAGAAATTTATGAAATCACTACAATTTTTTTATGATAATTACCCAAAATTTCAAAAATTTGATGAAAGAAAAATTCAAATTCAAACCCATAAAAACATCATTATAAAAGGTGGTTTTGCAAGTGGTAAGAAAAATTTAATTTTAAATTTTTTATCTTTGTACAAAAGTGAAAATATACTTTTTATTGATTGTGATGATTTGAAATTTCAAGCAAGTGCTTTGGTAAATTTAAATTCGTTTTTAACCTATAATCCACAGATTAAATTTTTAGCACTTTGTAACTTTACTCATGATTTTGACTTTGCCAGTTTAAAACACCTTAATTTGCAAATCATAATAAGCGTTTGTGATAGCAATTTTTGCTTAGATCAGTTTGAAGAACTTCATTTAGATTATTTAGACTTTGAAGAATTTTTAAGCTTAAACAAAAAATACGCTGACACTAAGACCATGGTAAGTTATTTTTTACATACAGGACGCAATGTGATTTTAAATCACAACTTTAACACAAACCCATCATACTTAAGAAGTTTTTACACTCCATTAGAGCTTACTATACTCAAACAAATTGCCTTAGAACTTGGGAATGAATTTAGCGTTAATGAGCTATTAAAAACACTAAAAAATACTATAAAAATTTCCAAAGATACCTTATATAAAAGCATAGAAAAACTAGAATCAAACTACACTTTGTATTTTGTAAAAAATCTTGAAAAGAATTTAAAAAAAGTATATTTTTGGGACTTTTCACTAAAAAATTCTCTAAGCATACAAAAAGACTTTAGTACTTTGTTTGAAAATTTGATTTTAAGCGAGTTGTTTAAATTTGAACAAGAAATTTTTTATACCAAATATTTTGATTTTTACTTACCAAGTCTTAAAAATGCATTTTTATGCTCGCCCTTTAAAGATAAAGATTTACTTAGTTTAAAAGTCAAAAAAATACTTAGTAAAAACCAACTCACACTTTCGACTATTTATATCATCACGCTTTCACAAAGAGATGAGTTTTTCATAGAAGGGGTGCGTGTGATGATTTTACCTTTTGATGAGTGGGCTTTAGGAAATTAATCTAACTCATCAAGCTTATGTTGATTTATGATAGAAATAATAAGCTTGGTATAATTACTTTTAATCTCTGAATATTTTTCCAAATGACTTGCCGCTTCTTTACCATCAAGTTTTTCATTTTGATTTATAGCATCCCACCGCCAAGCTCTAAATTCCTTATAAGCATCATGACGATTTAAATTTAGCAAGTATGAATCCACGCTTTCTTGCAAGGTATCAAATATACGAATTTTATGAGTTTTACCTTCACTTCTTTCTTTTGGAATCAAACCTTTCTCGCCCCAAGTCCATTCTCCAAATAAATTATTTGCTTCTTTAGCAAAACGACTTGTACCAGTTGCGCTTTCAATAATTGCTTGGGCTATGGCTAAAGATTTTGGAACTTTTTGGATACGCAGTTGGTATTCCTTGTGATCGTATAAATTTTTAACGCGATATTTTTCTTTTAAAAACCATAGTTTTTGCACAGCATTAGAATTTAGTTTTCTAAAATTACTCTTTAAAGCTTCCTCAAAAAAAATATCTATAAATTCTTTTTCATTTTCAATTTCTTTGAAAGAAACATCTAACAAAGCATTGATTTTTTTGATAAAAACTTCACGCTTTTCTTTTATACTTAAAGCATAATAATGTTTATCAAAACCTGCTATAAATTCAGCTTTTAAAAATAAAAAACTACTAAGTAAAATTATAATCAGCTTCAAAACAGCACTTTACCTTTCCTCTGAAAAATATTTGATCATCCTCTAATCTAAAATATAAATTTTCTTTGCTTTTTGGCTTTACTAAAATATCATCTTTAACTTTTTGATTTAAATAAGCAAGATAAAAACAAGCTCCCATACCTGTACCACAAGCTAAAGTCTCATCTTCTACCCCGCGTTCATAGGTTCTAACTCTTATAAATTCTTCATTTTCTATTTTAGCAAAATTAACATTTGCATTATATTTTTTACGCACTTCTTTGCATAAATTTACATCAAATTCATTTAAATCATCAACAAAAGTCACCATATGTGGCACACCTGTATTACATCCTTGCCAAATTCTATCTTTATGTTTAAAAGCTTCTTTAATATCCTTCACTCCACTTAATTTAATCTCTACCATGTCATCATCAACAAATGATTTTATAAGTCCTGCTCCAGTTAAAAAATTTAAATATTGTGATTTTTTTAGATAATGATGAGCAAAATGAGCTGCTGCACGCGATCCATTACCACACATATTTGCTTTACTGCCATCGCAATTATAAAATTCCCATTCAAAATCATATCTATCATGAGGCACAACTACTATAAGTCCATCAGCACCTATGCCCTCATAACGATTACAAAGAATTCTAGCTAACTCACTACGATCTTTTTTTTCACCATCTGCAAATACTACAAAATCATTTCCACTTGCACAATATTTATAAAATTTCATTTCTAACCTTTAAAGTATGTTTTAAAAAATTTAGCACATTTTCTTCAAATTTTTCATAACTTGAAATATTTTTTATCACAAAATCTGCTTTTTTTAGTTTTTCTTCTATATCAAGTTGCAAATTAATTCTTTTTAAGGCTTCATTTTCATCTAAATTATCTCTTTGCATTAATCTTTTTAATAAAATTTCTTTTGGAGCATAAATCAATATACTTTTTCCTAGATCTTGATAATGATTATTTTCAAAAAATAAAGGCAATTCTATAAAAAAAGCCTTGTTTTTTTTATCTAAAATTAGTGCTTTTTGTAAAATTTCTTCTTTGATTTTAGGATGTAAAAAACCTTCTAACTTTTTTTTGGCGTTTAAATCATTAAATACAATGACACCAAGCTTTTTTCTATCTATTTTTCCTGCTATAAGTAAATCATTATTATCAAAAAGTTTAGCTATGGAATTAGCATTTTCATTTAAAAGCTCATGAGCTATCACATCTGCACTTAAAGTATCAAAACCCAAATTTTGAACTATTTTTATAAAGCTTGACTTTCCACCTGCTATACTTGAAGTCACAAAATAAGCATTTTGCATAATTTAACCTTAAAATATTTTTAGTTAAAATACCTTTTAAATTCTTAAAGGAAGATAAATGAATATAAGCTATGAAGATGCGGGCGTAAGTATAGATAATGGTAATACTTTTGTAGAAGCAATCAAGCCTTTAGTAAAAGAAACTTTTAATGAAAATGTTTTAGGTGGCATAGGTTCTTTTTCAGGTGCTTTTGCCATGCCAAGTGGTTTTAAAAATCCTGTTATGCTAGCAGCAACAGATGGGGTAGGCACAAAGTTGCGTCTTGCTATTGATAGTCAAAAATTTGACACAATAGGCGAAGATTTAGTAGCAATGTGCGTGAATGATTTAATTTGCAATTTTGCTACGCCTTTGTTTTTTCTAGACTATTATGCAAGTGCAAAGCTAGATGTAGAAGTAGCTAAAAAGGTTGTAGCAGGGATTACTAATGGTTGTAAAAAAGCAAATTGTGCCTTAATAGGCGGAGAAACTGCTGAAATGCCTGGAATGTATCATAACAATGACTTTGACTTAGCAGGTTTTTCAGTGGGCATGGCTGAAAAAGATGAAATAGATAGAAGAAATTTTGTAAAAAATGGAGATATTTTACTAGCTTTGCCTAGTAGTGGGCTTCATTCTAATGGATATTCTTTAGCTAGAAAAGTATTATTTGAAGCACAAAAGCTTAAATTTGATGATAAAATAGATGGTAAAAATTTAATCGATATTTTACTTGAACCTACAAGAATTTATGTAAAAGACTTTTTAAAATTAAAACCCTTCATCAATGCACTAGCTCATATAACAGGTGGTGGTTTGGTAGAGAATTTACCTAGAGTTTTCCCAAGAGGAATAGGTGCTATTATTAGAAAACATCATCTAAAAACTCCTGAAATTTTTTATCAAATAGGCCAAAGCGTAGAAGAAGCTGAAATGTATAGAAGCTTTAACATGGGTGTGGGCTTAGTTATGGTGGTAGATCCATCTAATGTAGGAAAAGTTTTAGAGAACTCAGATGCTTATGTAATAGGCGAAGTTGTGCTAAATGAAGGGGTTGTTTTAGAGTAATTAACTCCCTAGAGTTTGCTAATAAATCACATTGAGCTTAAAAATAAGCTTAATGTGATAGAGTGTATTTAATAAGGAGTTTATTGTTTTTAAATTATTTATAATACTAAAAACTTTTATAGTTTTTATATTCAACATTGGCACATTCTTAACTTTATTGTACCAATTGTGCTTTTTTAAATTTTTATTTTGTCATTTTATAATCTGTTTTAAGCAAACTCTGGGCAATTAATTAAACACTAAGCCTTAAAAGGCTTAGTTAATCATTATTAAAATATAAAGTCAAACTGTAAAAATCCCGTATGCGAATGAGAATTATTTGCAAAAGTTCCATTATAATTAAATGACATTTCTAAATCTTCTGCCAAAGAAAAAATCAAAGACGCACTTGCATATTGATAAGTTCTTGGCAAATCTAAGGTTTCGCTTGCTTTTAAGTTTGCAAAATTTACTCTTGATTCTACTTCAGGATTAAAATTAATTCTTGCACCTGCTTCAAATGAAGTGCTAATTTGTGGATGCCATTTATTAAGCCATTTAAGAGATGCTGTACTTGAAAAGAGATTTAATTCACTCTTATAATATCTTTCATGATTTAATGCTCCATCTCCATGCATGCTGAAAGCTTTTGTGAAACCACCTTCATAGTTTAAAGACACCTCAGGAGTAATTATATTATCTGCCCCATCTAAATAAAAATTCATACCAGTTCCAATACTTGCTCCATAACCATAGGTATCTGTATTACCATTAGCCTCTCTTTTTCCTTTATCAACAAATTTTTGCACATCATTTTTGGTATATGCTGCTTTGGTATGGAATTTAAAAAAGGCTTCTTTTATCTCATCTTCTAATAAAATATTAGAATACTTCAAACCAGCATACACTGTTTGCATTTTTAAAGAAAAGTAATCTTTAGTATCCATATTAGCTTCTTCAGTTCCTACATAAGCTCCTAGCATACCTATATCTTTTAAGGTATGAAAACCTGCTACTATACCTTTAGTATTTCCTTTAGAATAATCATTTGTTCCTAAAAGCTTAATGCTATTAGATGAAAAATAAGGCAATACAAAGCCGTGATAATGCTCATCTGCATCAAAGCCTACTAAGTCTTTATTTGTTTTATGATTATTGTGTATTCTTGCATGTTTGTAAGCCATTCTTGATGCATCATCTAAAACAGTATCAAGGAAGAATGATCTCATCATATAAGTGTTAATTATTGTTTGAGCCATAACAGAACCCACACCAGCACTTACATCTGCTAAGGTTTTATAAGTTCCTGAAATTGGATCATATACTAGATTTAATAAATCATTGTTTGAGCCAACATTACCTACTCCTATGTTACCACCACTACCAGTATTATTAACTATATTGTCAGGATTGATAGGTTTGCTTGCATCAAAATTTGGATCTGAAGTATCTACTGTGATATTATCTATATTTGTAGAACCACTTCCATTTCCACCTACATTAATAGCTCCATCAAAGCTACCATCTTCATTTGGTTTTACTATCCAATCTCCTACATTTACATTACCATTACCATTATTAGTAATGTGATTACCATCTTTATCAGGTTTAACTGTACCTTGGTTATCTATATTAACATCATTATTACCATTATTAACTATACCACCGCCGATATTACCATTGGAACCATTTGAAATAGAAGTATTACCACCGCCATTACCTACAGTGATAGAGCCACCTAAATCTCCATCGTTTTTGATTTCTAAATCACCGTTGTTATTCTCAATAGAACCGCTTATAGAACCACTATTATTAATTGAGCCTAAATTACCATTGTTTATAATATTTCCACCTATACTACCATGACCGCTATTGATAATCTTATCTACAGAAGATTTTTCACCTATAGATACATCCCCTGTTATTTTTCCATAATCATCATTAATGATATTGCCTACTTTCGATCCATTATCAACGCTAACATCACTGCTAATAAGCCCATTACCAGAATTAGAAATATTAGTAACTTCGCTACTATTATCAACTTTAATACCACCAGTAATCTCTCCTTGCCCAGCATTGATGATGCTTCCAACTATACTTCCATTATCAACGCTAACATCTCCTGAAATTTTACCAGTAGAAACTCCATTATCATAAAAAGAACTTGCCAAAGCACCATTGATAATATTCTCAACTTTAGAGTGATTGTCTACTTTTACACTACCACTAATCTCTCCACTTCCAGCATTGATGATGCTATCTATCTGTCCTTTATTATTAACCTCTATAGAACCCTCTATTTTACCATTATCTTGATTTATTATACCACCTACTATAGAAGAGCCTTCTCCATCCACTTTTATAGTTCCGGTAATCTTAGCATTATCTTTATTTAAAATACCAGTAACCACACCGCCACTACTGATTAAAATAGATCCGCCTATATTAGCACTATCAGCATTTATAATACCAAATCCATTCTCACCACCTGAGATCATACCTTTCTCTTTAACCTCTATAGTTCCTTTTAAAGCAGATCCTCTGCTTAAATAAATTCCAGCAATTCCACCATGTATTGCAGAATTTTCTCCAGCTATAGTTGTGTTTTTATTTAAATATGCGTGATCAAAATACATCCCATAATCACCACCATATATCTTTCCGCCATTTTTTATAGATATATCGCTTGTAGTAGAACCTTCACTTAAGAAAATACCACTTTCTCCTCCATAAATGCTACCATTATCAACATATAAATCTCCTAATGTTTGCCATCGACCTATATATATACCACTTTTTTTGGCTATTATTTTTCCACCATTTTTTATTTCTACTGTTCCATATTTTCCATAAGATACATTAAGTCCATAACTGGCAGCTTCAATTATACCAGTATTAACTATAGATTCAATAGTAGCACCTTGTTCTATTTTAACGCCACCTGATAAATCTCCTGATCCAGTAGATTTAATATATCCATTATTTATGATTGTACCTATATTTCCATAAGCATATATACCAGTTGTTCCTTGTATAGATCCAGAATTGTTAATCGTATTAATTGAAGATCCCTTATCAACATGTATGCCAGAATCATACCAACCACTATTAACACTATTTCCAATTATGGTACCTGTATTATTAAGCGTTTCTAATTTACCTCCTTTATCAACTTTTATACCATTAGAACCACCTTTTATAATCCCGCTGTTTTCTAAATTTTTTAAAGTAGTACTATCAGATGTTACACTAACACCAGACTTAGAGCCTTCAATTAAACCTGTATTGGTGATTTTATCTACAGTAGATTTTCCCCATATTTCTACACCATGTTTTCCCCAAGCTGTACTTTTTATTGTACCAGCATTACT
>NZ_JAKMQK010000002.1:0-137044 GCF_025771545.1 Campylobacter sp. IFREMER_LSEM_CL908 | reverse complement strand
ATGCCCTATAGCTAAAACATCTTTAGAAAAAGTATGTAAATTATAGTCACCTCCAACTACCGCTAAGAGTTTTCCATTAGCATAAACAGGAATGGCATAAGTAATTCCTATTTCTCCTGTTGTTACAGATTTATATGGATCAGTTGTTATAAATTTTCCAGCTGCTTTAGCTTCTTTATACCAACCTCTATTTTTAGTATCATAACCCTTTGATAAATCAAGTACTTGACCATCTGATTGATAATTTTTGCCACTATCTTCAAAACCAACATAAACTAGCTCAAACCCAGAAGTTTTTGCAGCTAGTTTGAGATTTTGCATAATTTGTTCTGAAGGCATATTTAAATTACTAGAAAATTGCTCTGCTAAAGATTCTATAGCTAATCTTTTAGTTTTTCCATAAAAATCATACAGAGCATTTGTATCCACCATATTGTTTACTTGTATTTCTGTTAGTAAATCAAAAGTACTATTTTTTGAATTAAAATAACTGACTAAATTAATCAGTATTACAATAGAAACTACACCTACACACATTATCCATATAAGCTTTGAAGATAAGCTCTTAGAAAATGAAAAAACCATAAAAGCTCCTTAAAATTTTGTAGTAAATTTTTATACAACGATTATCATGCTATTAATATAACAAAATAACAACAAAATAATAAATATATAAAATAAAAAGTAAATTATTTATTACATGATGTCCTAGTTATAATATTTTAAAAGCATTTATCAAAAATGTATATTAATCAGTATATTTTGAGAGTATTGTAACTTTATAACACAATTTATGCTAAGCTGAAAGAAAAACTTTCAGCTTAAAAAATTATAATTTATTTTCGTTTTTACTTAGATAATCAGCAACACCTTTAGGGTCAGCCTTCATACCTTCATCGCCTTTATTCCAACCAGCTGGGCAAACTTCACCATGTTCATTAGTAAATAACATAGTATCAACCATTCTAATCATTTCATCAATGTTTCTTCCAAGTGGTAAGTCATTTATAACTGCATGGCGGATTGTTCCATCAGCATCAAGCAAGAAAGAACCTCTTAAAGCAACTGCTTCTTCAAATAAAACATCAAAATTTCTAGCAATTTGTTTTGTTAAGTCAGCTACTAAAGGAAATTTAACTTGACCTATACCACCTTGATTTACAGGCATATTTTTCCAAGCAAAGTGAGAGAATTCGTTATCGCAAGATACACCAATTACTTCAATACCTCTATCTTTAAAATCTTGATATCTTTTATCAAAAGCAATAATTTCAGAAGGGCAAACAAAAGTAAAATCTTTTGGATAGAAAAATACTACTGCACCTTTTGGTCCTATATTTTTATAAAGATTAAAATCTTCAACTATTTCATTATTACCTAATACAGCAGGTGCTGTAAAATCAATAGCTTTTTTAGTTACTATCATCGTTTATCTCCTAATTAATAAATTTTATTTGTAACAAAATAATATCATTTGTAAATTTAAAAATTTATTAATTGTGTAAATTTGTATGTAAATTAATTTTATTATCAAAATTAAAAGATTTTAAGAATAAAATTAAGACAATTTTGATAATCTTATATTAAACTTTTAATATTTAAGGAGTAAAAAATGGCAGTTAAAATTACTGATATTTGTATAGCATGTGGTTCTTGTATAGATGAATGCCCAGTAAGTGCAATCGTAGATGATGCAAATAACCCTGAGGGCGAAGATAGATATTATGTTTATGCTGATAAATGTGTTGAATGTGTAGGACATAATGATCAGCCAGCATGTGCAAGTGCATGTCCAACTGATGGCTGTATTGTATGGAGCGATGTAGTTAGTGGTCAACCAAGTCGTGATAATATCGGAAGCGATTTAAGAGATGGCTCAACTCCGGTATTTGCTTAATTAATACCCAATACAAGCATCTTTCTAGTATTTAAGATGCTTGTAGCTTCTTCATTTTATAACTCAAAATTACAATTTTTATATAATTTTAAAGCATTTTTTGATATAATTAGCTCTTTTATAAATATAAAACTTATCTAAATTAAGGGGACGATTTTGGAAAAAACACTTTCTATTATTAAACCTGATGCAGTAAAAAAAGGCGTTATTGGTCAAATTTTAACACGCTTTGAAAGCAATGGTCTAAGAATAGCGGCTACAAAAAAAATACAGCTTTCAGAAAAAGAAGCACAAGAATTTTATGCTGTACACAAAGATAGACCATTTTTTAAAGACTTAGTTGAATTTATGATCAGTGGTCCAGTTGTGGTTTCTGTTTTAGAAGGCGAAAATGCTGTGTTAAAAAACAGAGAATTAATGGGTGCTACAAATCCAAAAGAAGCGGCTCCTGGTACTATCAGAGCAGATTTTGCAGATAGTATTGATGCAAACGCGGTTCATGGAAGCGATAGCTTGGAAAATGCAAAAATTGAAATAGAATTTTTCTTTTCAAAAACTGAAATTTTATAATGAAAATTGCCTTTGCAAAACTTAGCTCTGTAGCTTATCCTTTTAAACTAGATCTTGATAATATAGTTTTTGAAGGAACTATTACAAAAGTTAATCCAAAATTAGCTAAAATAACAGCTAATTTTAAAGGATTTACTTATAGAAATTGCGATCGATGTGGTAATGAAATGGAACTTGAAATCGATCAAAATATAGAGCTTTTTGCAAGCGATGGAATTTTTAAAGATGAAAATAATACTTTAAGTGATACTATGGAGTTTTTTGACTCTCATATTGACTTAATAGAGCTTGCTACAAGTGAATTACAATCTTACTTAAGTGATTATTTTTATTGTAATAAATGTTTAAATTAATAAAGGAGTAAAAAATGGCAGTACCTAAGAGAAGAGTGAGCAAAACTCGCGCAGCAAAACGCAGAACTCATTACAAAGTTACCCTACCTATGCCTATTAAGGATAAAGATGGTAGCTACAAAATGCCTCATCGTGTAAATCCTGTAACTAAGGAATATTAAGAACAATGACGAGCATTGCTATTGATGCAATGGGTGGTGATTTTGGGGAAAAGCCTATTATAGAAGGTGTAATTCAAGCTCTAAAAGAGCGAAAATTTAAAGCCATCTTAGTAGGAGATCCTCAAAAGCTTAAAACCTTAATCCCTCAAGAATTAAACTCATATATAGAATATGAAGAGGCTTTTGATGTATTTGCTATGGAAGAAAATTCTACAGATGCATTAAAACGAAAAGATAGTACAATCTACAAAGCCATAGATTTAGTAAGAAATCAAAAAGCAAAAGCTGTTGTGTCAGCTGGACATAGTGGAGCTACTATGAGTTTGGCTACTTTAAGACTTGGAAGATTAGCCAATATCGCTAGACCTGCAATAGCCACTTTAATGCCAAATATCCATTCAAGAACATTAGTGTTAGATGTTGGTGCAAATGTTGATTGCAAAAGTGAACATTTGTTTCAATTTGCCATTATGGGTGAAGCCTATGCTAAAGAAATTTTAAAAATTGCTAAGCCTAGAGTTGCTTTGCTTTCAAATGGTGAAGAAGAATGCAAAGGAAATGAGCTTACTAAAGAAACCCATCAACTTTTAAAGCAACTTTCAAATTTTGTCGGAAATGCTGAAGGAAGAGATATATTTAATGGCACGATAGATGTATTAGTATGCGATGGTTTTAATGGAAATATCTTACTTAAAACCGGCGAAGGTGTAGCAAGTGTTATTACAAAACTTTTAAAACAAGAAATTCAAAAATCTTTTTTATCAAAACTTGGCTATCTTTTAGCAAAACCTGCTTTTAATGAATTAAAAACCCACATTGATTATGAAGAATATGGCGGGGCCCCACTTCTAGGTGTGAAAGAATGTGTCATTATAAGTCATGGTAAAAGCGGTCCAAAAGCCATTAAAAATGCTATTTTTCAAGCATTAAATTTTACACAATCAAATATAAATCAAACTATAGAAAAAGAACTTGCCAATTATGAAATCAACTAAAGCTTCATTAAAAAGTATAGCTTCTTACATTCCCGAAAAAATACTTAGCAATAAAGAATTAGAATCTATGGTGCAAACTAGTGATGAGTGGATATTAAGAAGAACAGGAATAGAACAAAGACGCATAGCAAATGATGATGAAAACACAAGTGATCTTGGTACTAAAGCAGCTATCAAAGCTATACAAAGAGCGAATTTAAAACCTCAAGACATAGATGCTATTATTGTTGCTACTTTAAGTCCTGATTGCTTTACTATGCCATCAACTGCATGTAAAATTGCTCATAATCTTGGATTAAAAGACATCACTGCTTTTGACATTTCTGCAGCATGTTCAGGGTTTATTTATCTTTTAGAACTTGCTAAATCTATGGTTGAAAGCAAAACAAAGAAAAATGTTTTAATTATTGGAGCTGAAAAAATTAGCTCTATTATAGACTATACAGATAGAAGTATTTGTGTTTTATTTGGCGATGGAGCTGGTGCTGGAATTGTATCTTTAGATGATAATTATCCGATTATAGATACTCATACAGCAAGTGATGGGGAGTTTGGAGATTTATTAATAACTCAAAGATCTCAAAAAAGTAGCATTTGCTCTCCTCTTTCTATGCAAATGAAAGGAAATGAAGTATTTAAAATTGCAGTAAATACTCTAAGTAATGATGTTGTTGATATTCTTGCAAAAAATAATATAAAAAGTGAAGAAATTGATCTTTTTATACCTCATCAGGCTAATTTAAGAATTATTAAAGCCGTGCAAGAAAAATTAAATTTTACAGATGAACAATGCGTAGTTACAGTGCAAAAATACGGCAATACTTCAGCAGCCTCAATACCTATGGCAATGAATGATGCTTATGAACAAGGTCGTTTAAAACAAGGCTCACTAATATTGCTTGATGCTTTTGGTGGTGGATTTACTTGGGGTTCAGCATTGCTTCGTTTTGGCGGAGAAAATAACAAATAAGTTTATAAAGCTTATTTGTTATTTAAAAGTTTCTATTTGATCTAATACTGACTTTCTAACTTGATTGTCTGAAGAATCTACACGAATATAAAACTCTACCCTATTATTTATTTCATCTTCTTTATTTGCACTTAAAGGGTAATTATCACCAAAACTTACAATTATAAGTTGAGTTGGATCGATTCCTTTAGCTATTAAATAATCGGCTACAACTTGAGATCTTTTACTAGCTAAATCAAAATTTCTCTTAGGATCCCTATCGCTTGCATCAGTATAACCTCTAAGTTCTATTTGAGCTTGCTTTGGCATTTTCTTAAGCACTTCACTAATACGCTTTAAAAAATCTTGTACATCAGCAGAATCAATCTGAATACTACCCCTAGCAAATTCAACTCTAGCTGGTAAATTTAAAACTATATTATTTTCTCTTTGATCTAATGCTGCTTTTAATTTTTCTATATTTTCTTGTTGAGTAATACTTAATTTCTTAAGTTTTTCAAGCTCTTCTACATTTGCATTTGAAGGTGCGCTATATTTATTATGCACTTCACTTTCTTTTTCTAAAGGACTAGAAGCAGTGAATTCAAAAATTTTAACAAATTCAGTTTTCAAGGCTTCAGTTTTTGCAGGATTACTTTCAGAAATCGCCCAAAGAGCAATAAAAAGCGCCAAAAGCAAACTTAAAAAGTCTGCATAAGGCACTGCCCATTTTTCACCTGCTGGACATTCTGGACATTTATGTTTTTTTCCCATTTTTAACTCTTATTTATCAAATTGAGAAATTCTAGGCTCATCATGACTTAAATAGTTAAATAACTTTGCCTCCAAATCTCTTGGATTAGCTCCTTCTGCAATACTTACAATAGCGTGAGAAATAACTATTCTTTCCTTAATTAAATCATGTGAATTAGCTTTCATTTTATTACCCCAAGGCCCAAATAAAGCATAAGCACCAAAAATTCCCGTAACAGTTGCTGTAAAAGCTCCTGAAATACCCGCTGCCATAGCCTGTGGATCATCGAGTAGTTTAAGTGCTAAAATCAATCCAAAAACAGCGCCAACAAGCCCCATAGTAGGACAAGTTTCACCAAAGCGTATCCAATATTCTGCACATTCTTTATAATATTCTTCCATTTCTTCTACTTGAATTTCCATACTTTCTTTAATTTCTTCTACGCTCTTACCATCTACCATCATCATCATAGCTTCTTTTAAGAACTCATTGTCAATTTCATTAGTTTTTGACTCTAAAGCCAAAAGTCCATCTCTTCTTGCTATAACAGAGTATTCTACAAGCTCAGCTATTCTTTGACTTAAATTTACTCCCGAACCTTTAAAAACTACCTTTAATTCCTTATATGCACCTTTAACAATTTTTTTATGTGTAGAAGTCATTGCGCAAAAAGCTGCTGTAGGCACCACGATAATAAAAGACGCTAAGTGTAAAACATGCAAAGGGTTACCACCCTCTAAAATATCCCCTACAGAAATACTAACAACAGCTAATACCATCCCAAGTATGGTTGAAAGATCCATTAAACATTCTCCTTATTTTAATATACCCCAATTTTTGGCAACACTTGATGAAGTTTTTAATTTAACTTTTAATTTTACAATATTTTCCATAATATCACTAGCTTTTTTTGCAAAATCCTCACAAAGTTCATCTTTTACTTCAAAAATAAGCTCATCATGAATTTGTAAAATTAAGCGTTTATTTTCATCCAAATTTCTACTTATTTCTATCATTGCCAATTTTATTATATCGGCAGCTGAACCTTGAAGTATAGAGTTAATACTCTCTCTTTCATGCATTGCAATTTGCATAGGCTTTGCATTTTCAAAATCAAAATAACGCTTACGACCTAGTAAAGTACTTATAAAGCCATTTTGCTTAGCTTCATTTTTTACCTTTTCAAAATAAGTTTTAATACTAGTAAAATTCTCAAAATATTTTTCAATATATTCTTTAGCTAACTTCGCTTCTATTTTTAAATTTTGACTCAAAGTCTTATAACCCATACCATAAATAAGACCAAAATTTATACTTTTAGCAATACTTCTTGTCTCATAATCACTATGGCCAAAAATCATAATAGCAGTTTTTGCATGAATATCCTCATCGTTTGAAAACGCTTCTAATAATTTCTCATCTTCACTAAAATGTGCTAGCATTCTAAGCTCAATTTGTGAATAATCAAGTGAGATAAAACTAAATCCTTCTTTTGCAATAAAGCAAGATTTATAATCCTTAGCATATTGACCATGTGCAGGGATATTTTGCAAATTTGGATCTTTTGATGAAAGGCGTCCAGTAGCTGTTCCTGTTTGCAAAAAACTTGAATAAATTCTTGAATTTTCATCTTTTTTAGCTAATTTTAACAAAGGTTCACAATAAGTAGAAACTAATTTTGCAAGCTCTCTGTAAGCTAAAATTTCTTTCACAATCAGATGGTTATCTAAAATAGCATTTAAAACCTTTTCATCAGTAGAATAACCTGTTTTGCTTTTTTTGCCACTTGGTAGTTTTAATTTTTCAAATAAAATATCCCCTACTTGTTTAGGAGAGTTAATATTAAATTTTTCACCCGCTAAATCATATATTTTTTCACTTAGTATTTTAATATCTTGATTAAAACTTTGCATTAAGTTTTCAAGCTTTTGAGTGTCAAGTTTAATGCCATTATTTTCCATCATAATAAGCACTTTGATAAATTCAAACTCACTTTTTTGTGCAAGTTCAAACAAAGGCTTTTCTAATTTTTTTAAAAAATACAAATAAAATCTTAAAGTAATATAAGCATCTTCAGCAGCATATTTACAAGCTTTTTCTACATCCACTCCTGCAAAGTTTTCTCCTTTTTTTACCAAGTCTTCAAAATGTAAAGTCTCATAAGCAAACAATCTTTTTGCCAAATCATCCATATTTACACGCAAACTTGGCTCTTTAAGCCATGCAAGTATCATAGTATCAGCATAGTTTTTTGGAGGAAGTAAATTAAAATTATTTTTTATGATTTCAAAATCATATTTAAGATTATGGCCTATAACCGTACTTTGATATATTTTTTCTATACCCTTTTTAGCCACTTGCATAGAAATTTGCTTACAAACTCCTAAATAATCATGTGCAAGTGGCACATAAAAGGCTTCACTTTCATGAAAACAAAAACTAAACCCTACTATCTTAGCTTCTTTAGTATCCAAGCCCGTAGTTTCGGTGTCAAAAGCAACAATGCTTTGATCATCAATTTTTTCTAAAATTTCAAATAATTCTTTCTCTTCTAAAATTAATCTTGCATTAAATCCTAAATTTTTATCTTTATTAGTAGGATTAGTGCGTAGTTTTTTTAACAAAGCATTTAATTCATAATGCTCTAAAATATCCATAATCTTAAGCAAAGGCTCATCTTTTGGATACTCACAATTTAAAAGCATATCTTTTACATCTAAATTTTCATACAAAGAAGCAAGTTTTTTGCTTAAAAAGGCATTTTCTTTGCCTTCAAACAACAAATTACGACTTCTCTCATTACGCACTAGTGTTAAGTTTTCATAAATTCCCTCAATACTTTCAAACTCATCAAGTAAATTCTTAGCACCCTTAGCACCAATTCCTTTTACCCCTGGGATATTATCTGAACTATCTCCACATAGAGCTAAAAAATCTCTTATTTGGCTAGGTTTTACCCCATATTTTTCCAAACACCCTGCTTCATTATAATCATTTTTTGAAATAGGGCTATAAATACTAACTTTATCATCTTTTATAAGTTGATATAAATCTTTATCTTGAGTGATAATTCTTATAAAAATATCCTTACTTTCACACTCTTTAACTAAAGATGCGATGATATCATCAGCCTCATATCCTTCGCAAGAAAAACTTGAAAAACCCATTTTTTCTATCATTTGAATGCAAATTGGAATTTGAGCTAATAAATCAGGTGGAGGCGGAGTGCGGTTGATTTTATAATTTGGATCAATTTCACTTCTAAAAGTTTTTCCTTTGCTATCAAGAGCAAAAATAATCATATCATTAGGATGTTCATTTTTCAAACTATAAATAAAATTAGCAAAACCGCTAATCATATTACTAGGCTCACCTTTTGAATTTTTCAAACCCTTTAAAGCATAAAAAAGTCTAAAGAAAAAGCCAAAAGTATCAATTATGGTTAAAGTTTTCATTTTTTTTTGAATATCCAGATGTTGATAATATATTTTTCTTGCTTATTCGTTCATGGTTTTTATCACTCTTAAACCTTAACTGTAAATTTAATTTAAAAAATAATTCTCCGTTTTCCATAAAAACAGAACCATATCTATGTCTTGTAGTTGATGGAGTATCAAATCGAATATTTTCATACAAATAATCCTCTAGCGTTTCTAAATCTGTAATATGATAGGCAACCTGCTCGCCATCACTTTTTACAATAATTGCTCCATTAGCCAAATATTTACCATTCCATTTTTCACCTGCAAAAAAACCCAATAAAATTGCTACAAGTAAACGTTTTATTTTAACCTTTAAACCATCCAAATCTGTTCCAAATTTTTCTTTATACTTTTTATATATTTGCTCTAAATTTTTGTTAATACTATCATGTCTGTTTTTATGAAATTCAATTAGCATATATGAAATAAGTTCTGGCATTACACTATCAATTAAATTAAGGTTATATGTCATTGTTGTTTGCTCTACTTTTTCAAAACAAAGTAACCCACCTTTTTCATAGATAGCATTCACTCGATCTTTTACTTTTGATTTTGTCTCGATTTCATTAATAAGATCTAGCTGAGTCATTGATAACCCTTGAATTTTATATACAAAATTTGTATTACCAGAAGCATTAAGCAACGTTGGTAAATTTCCTAGGTGGGATTTAATACTAAACCCATTATCACAGTACTTTGTTTTGTCTTTTTCTATATCTAACAAAATATCTGCTTTCTGATTTGAATTCCCACCTTTAATTAACGACACACCCAATTCATTGCTAATAACATGAAAATTTGAAATATCAAAAGACGAACCTTCTCCATTTTTTATTGCATTAGCAAGATCTTTAACAACACTATCGTTTAAAAAATCCGATACTTTAACTTCATGTGTTTTTCCAGTTTCTTTATTTTCAATTTTAACAATATCATTTTTACTTAGATGATATACTTGTTGAATATTTAAAGTGGTTATCTTTGTTACATTAAAAAAATCTGCCTTTGGATTAAGATCTTTATCTGCTAGCGATATTTTCTTATCATTTAGCAATTTTAAAAAAGAATATATCTCAGTCCATTCACCTTTATTTTTAGTTTTTTTTATCATACATTTTCCTTTGTTTTCTTTATCTAATAAAAACATATAATCAACCAGTTGTTTACCACAAGCTCTTACAGCATCAATAGCTACACTATTCCCCAATTGTTTCATTGCTTCTATATTTGAAACTGGGAAAGTAAAATCATCAGGAAAACCTTGCATTTTTTTAGCTTGTTCTGGCATTATTTGTCTAACTTCTCCATCCACTAAGTATCTATCCCAGTTTCGCCTATCATCAATCTTAGAACCACGTCCACCAACACGCAATGTATAACCAATTTCTCTGCTACAATTACCTTGCCATACATCTGACATGGTAAATCTAAGTGGAATAGGATCTGGAAAAGAAAATTTTTTTTCACTAGTATCGTCTCTAAATCCAATCATAAAAACCCTTGGTCTTAATTGAGGTAAACCAAAATCAAGGGCTTTAATTATTTTAAAATAAAAACTATATCCTAATTCATTTTCTAAAATATCTCTAATAGTTTTAAATGTTTTACCATTATCATGATTAATTATACCACGAACATTTTCCAAAAAAAAAGCTCTTGGTTTTTTTACATCTAATATCTCAACAATATTAAAAAATAAATTACCGCGTTCTGATTTATACACATCCCCAAAACCACGCTTATAACCAGCTTGACTAAATGGCTGACACGGAAAACCTGCACAAAGAAGATCAAAATTTGGCAATTCAAGCGGACTTATCTTTCGAATATCATCATTAAATAATCCATTTTGAAATAACTCTTGATTAATCTTTTTAAAATTATACTCATATGTTCTTCTTGCATAATTATCAATTTCTGATGCAAAAACACATTTTCCACCTAAATTTTCCATAGCTAAATGAAACCCGCCTATACCTGCAAACAAATCAATAAAAGTAAATTTTTTCATATTACCACCACAAGTTATAATTGATATTCCCTTAATTATTATCAGTAAAAACATTTAATTTGCACTAATAATATATTAAATAAAAAATTAAATATATAACAAAGCATTCTATCAAAATATCTAAAATTATAAATATCAATTGTTTTTATATATTAGCATACTTAATTACATAGTATTGCTAATACCATTTAACTTCATATTATCCAAAAAATTTAAGATGTTTTCTAGTATTTTTAGTTATCAATGCATATCTTTTCCCAAATTTGCCAAAAATAGATCGCCTAAAAATTGGATATCCAAATCTTTCAATGATTAATTAATTTATATTATTTTTTAAATTGTAAAAACTACAACAAACAATTTCATTGGATAATTCATATTCAGCATTCACTAAAATTTCAATCGATCATGTAAAATTAATATCATTTGCCTCTACTAAATTGTTAAATTTTTTAAGCTTTCCAAACATCTAAAACTACACACCACAAAATAATATTTAAGAATTAGCAGAATCATAATTTCCAATACATTTGCCAATATAAACATTTTTTCTATGTTAACACTGTTTATCACATTAAGATAAAAATTTGCTGTTATTTCTTTTTGATTTCATTAAAATATAACATAAATACTTTTTATAAAATTCAGAAAAAATATTTATGTACTGATACTAAAAATTCAAATAACAATTTTTATAATTCTTCAAAAGCTATTTTGTTTTATATTTGTATAATTATTGTTATATAACATAAAAATTATACAACATAAAGATACTCAGCATTTTAGCAAATTTAATAATAATTATCTCCCAAAATTATTTAAAAGTCGGTAAAAAGTATTAAATTTCCATTTTAAGCATTTTAGATAAAATTATCATTTTGAAATTTCAAATAAAGGTTTAATCTTGCAAACAAAATCAATCGCGGATGAAAATTTTCAAACTCCACAAGGAAAAAAGGCTTTTAAAAAGGCTGTGTTTTCGTGTTGGCTAGGAACTGCTATGGAATATGCAGATTTTGCACTTTATGGCTTAGCTGCAGCTACTGTTTTTTCAGAAGTTTTCTTTCCTGAGCAAACTCCTGTTATAGCATTATTGCTTAGTTTTGTTACTTATGGCATAGGTTTTATCGCTAGACCTATTGGAGCTTTATTTTTTGGATATTTAGGAGATAAATACGGAAGAAAAAATGTATTAATGAGCACCATTGCATTAATGGGTATTTCAACTACTTTAATTGGTTTTATACCAAGTTATGCAGTAATTGGAATTTGGGCTCCTATATGTTTGGTTATTTTGCGTTTTATGCAAGGCTTTGGAGCAGGTGCTGAGCTTTCAGGTGGGACTGTCATGCTTGGAGAATATGCTCCTAGCAAACATAGAGGTTTAATCTCTTCTGTTATAGCACTTGGATCAAACAGTGGAACCTTACTTGCAGCTTTTGTGTGGCTTTTAGTTACAAGTATGGATGATGCTAGTTTTAAAGAATGGGGATGGAGAATTCCTTTTATAGGAAGTATTTTTATAGCACTTTTTGCTGTTTATATGCGTTTAAATGTAAAAGAAACTCCTGTTTTTGAAAAACAAAAAGAATTAATGCTAAAAATTCGTCATGAAAATGAAGCACATATGAAAAAAGATGAAAGAACTTTTTGGCAGAAAAGTCGTGCATTTTGGACTATGGTGGGTATAAGGATAGGAGAAAATGGACCATCTTATCTTGCACAAGGCTTTATAGTAGGTTATGTAACTAAAATTTTACTTCTTGATAAATCAGTAGCCACAACTGCTGTTGTTATCGCTTCTTTGGTGGGATTTTTGGTTATACCTTTAGCAGGATATTTAAGTGATAAATTTGGAAGGCGTATTACTTATAGAACCTTTTGCTTGCTTTTAATGCTTTATGCTTTCCCTGCTTTTATGCTACTTGATAGTAAAAATGAAATTATTGTAATTTTAACTATCATTGTAGGTATGTCTTTGGCATCTTTAGGAATTTTTGGCGTGCAAGCTGCGTGGGGTGTGGAGCTTTTTGGAGCAAAAAATCGCTATACCAAAATGGCACTAGCAAAAGAATTTGGCTCTATACTTTCAGGAGGAACCGCTCCTATGATAGCTTCAGCTTTGCTTGCTTATTATGGCACTTGGTGGCCAATAGCCTTGTATTTTGTTATCACCGCAGGAATTGGTTTTATAACAACTTTCTTTGCACCAGAAACTAGAGGCAGGGATTTAAATTTAATAGAAGATGCGATATGATACGCCTTATTTTAGATACTGATATAGGCAATGGAATAGCAGGGGCTAATACTGATGATGGTTTAGCCCTTGGACTTATTTTAGCCTCCAAAGAAATCAAACTTGAAATGATTAGCACTTTAAGTGGTAATGTGCAAGCTTTAACCGCTTATAGTGTTGCTAAAGATTTATTAAATAAGCTTAATCTATATATACCTTTGTATTTAGGTGCTCATGAAGCTTTATGTGAAGATAGTCATTTTTGGAGACAAAGACTAGATAAAGGCGTAGAAGAGTTTAAGCTTACTCATCTTTGGGATCATATAAAACCTATAAAAATCCTAGAAAACATAAACCCAAATGCTTGTATGAAAATGGGTGAGCTTATTATGCAAAACCCAGGTGAAATTTCAATTTGCGCTATAGGGCCTTTAACAAATATAGCCATAGCTATGAAGCTTTTCAAAGACTTTGATAAAAATGTAAAAGAAATTTTTATCATGGGTGGAAGTTTTGATATGCCTTATCATATCAAAGATACGAATTTTGGTTTTGATCCTGAAGCTGCTAGTATAGTTTTAAACTCAAGAGCTAAAATCACACTTGTTCCTTATAATGCAACAATGCAAACTATGCTCACACATGAAGATTTAAATGCTTTAGAAAATCAAAATCCTCTTTGTGATTTTTTAGTGCAGACTTTAAGAGTTTGGATTGATTTTGCAAGCAAAACAAGAGGCACAAATGGCACATGGATACACGATGCATTAACTATTGCTTATATGCTTGATCCAAATTTAGCAAATTTTGATGAGTATTTAGTAGATGTCATTTGTGATAGTACTTTTGCTAGAGGAAGCACGATAAGGTGTTTTAAAGATGCAAAAATGCCTATGAAAAATCATGAATTAAAAAACACCATAAAAGTTTTAAAAGATGTTGATAATGCTAGACTTTTAAATCTTTTAAAATCAAGGCTTTTAAATGGAATTTGCTATGAAAATTACAAAAGCATAACGACTTAATTTACCCAAGGCTATAAAAATACTTGCTTTTAAAAAAGAATACTTAGCAAATCCAAGCCCTAATGCAAAAAGATCTCCCACTATGGGTAAAAAAGTAAAAAAAGCATACAAAGAGCCAAATTTTTTAAAATTTGCATTGATTTTTTCTAATTTACGCAAAGAGTTTTTAAAATATTTTTCTAAAATTTGACTCTCTCCAAAATAAGCTAACGCATAAGTACTTAAACTACCCAAAGTATTTCCCAAACTTGCTATAAATAAAACCATATAAGCATTAAAATCTAATTTTACAAAAGCAAGCACAAAAGCTTCACTTGCCATAGGCAAAAGCGTGCTAGAGAGAAAACATATTATAAAAAGCCCTATATAGCTTATATCATTATATAAAAAATCAAACATTACAAATTTTCTTAGTATTTATTTTCCAAACTATCATTTTAAAGAATTTTTAATAATAATTATCTTAGAATGTAAAGTCATTTGGCAATTTTTTAAAAGGAAAAACTATGGAAAGGAAAAAATTTTCTAAACTAAATTTAGAATACTCATTCAACAAAGCTTCTTTTTCTTGGCGTTAAAGCCTGCTACTACATTTTCAATCATTTTTTATTTTACATTTTTAGTTTTAGTTGATCATTTTTGATTTTATATTATTAATCATTTTAAGGAAATACTATGAAAAAATATTATGGAAAATTTGGTGGGCAATTTGTGCCAAATGAAGTAAAAATAGCATTAGATGAAGTAGAAAAAGCTTTTTTAAAACTCAAAAAAGATAAAGATTTTAACACAGAATTAAAAGAACTCTTAGCTAATTATGTGGGAAGACCTACGCCTTTATACTATGCTAAAAATTTAAGCAAGCTTTATAATCACGAAATTTATTTAAAAAGAGAAGATTTAACTCACACAGGAGCTCATAAGATCAACAATGCCATAGCTCAAGCCTTAATGGCAAAGAAAATGAATAAGAAAAAAATTATTGCAGAAACTGGAGCAGGACAACACGGGCTTGCAACAGCTACTGCAGCAGCACTTTTGGGACTTGAATGTGAGATATTTATGGGAGCTATTGATGTAAAAAGACAAGTCTTAAATGTCTATAAAATGCAGCTTTTAGGAGCAAAAGTTCATGCGGTAGAAAGTGGAAGTAAAACTTTAAGTGATGCGGTAGATGAGGCTTTAAAGTTTTGGGTTAAAAATACCAAAGAAGTATTTTATGTAGTAGGAAGTGCAGTGGGGCCTTATCCTTATCCACAAATTGTTACGCATTTTCAAAGCATTATAGGTAAAGAATGTAAAATGCAACTTAGAAAATTAAATAAAAAAGTTGATTACATCATAGCAGCAGCTGGAGGTGGTAGCAATGCTGCTGGAATTTTTCATGCATTTTTAAAAGATGAAAAAGTTAAACTCATAGGCGTTGAAGCAGCAGGTTTAGGAAAAGATACACCTTATCATGCAGCCACACTTACTAAAGGCGAAGAAGGTATTATCCATGGTATGAAAACTAAAGTTTTACAAGATGATAAAGGCAATATTGCTCATACTTTTAGTATTTCTGCTGGGCTTGATTACCCTGGCATAGGGCCTTTGCACGCATATTTGCAAGAAAGTAAAAGAGCAAGTTATCATGCTATTAGTGATGATGAGTGTATTAATGCTTTAAAATTATTATGTAAAGAAGAAGGTATTATACCCGCTATTGAAAGCTCACATGCATTAGCTTATTTAGAAAAACTTTGTCCAACTTTAAAGAAAAAAAGTGTGATAGTTGTAAATCTTTCAGGAAGAGGAGATAAAGATATGCAAAGTATTTATGAATATAAAAAAGGTGAAATTTATGGTTGAAGAATAACTTCAACCAATTTATTTTTTTATGCTTTTTAGCTCTAAATTTAGATAATACCCTGTATAAGAACCACTTTTTTTATGATTTTTAGCAAGCTCTTCAACGCTACCTTTAGCTATAACCTTACCACCTTTAACTCCACCTTCAGGTCCCATATCGATGATATAATCAGCATTTTTAATCACATCTAAATTATGCTCTATCACAAACACACTATTTCCAAGATCAACTAAATGTTGCAAAACTACAATAAGTTTATTAACATCTTCAAAATGAAGTCCTGTTGTAGGTTCATCTAAAATATAAAGAGTTTTTCCTGTATCGCTTCTACTTAATTCTTTAGCTAACTTAATACGCTGAGCCTCCCCACCACTTAAAGTAGTTGCATTTTGTCCCAAGGTAAGATAATCAAGCCCAACTTTTACCAAAGTATCAAGCTTTTGTTTTATCTTTGGCACAGAAGTAAAAAACTCACTTGCTTCAATAATACTCATATTTAAAACATCAGCTATGCTTTTACCTTTATATTTAATCTCTAAAGTTGCATCATTATATCTTTTACCATTGCAAACATCACAAGTTACCATCACATCAGGCAAAAAGTGCATTTCTATTTTAATTTCACCATCTCCACTACACTTTTCACATCTTCCACCTTTAACATTAAAAGAAAAACGCCCTGCTTTATAACCTCGCATTTTAGCTTCTTTGGTAGCTGCAAAAAGATTACGAATTTCATCCATAGCACCTGTATAAGTAGCGGGATTTGAACGAGGAGTCCTTCCTATAGGACTTTGATCAAGATAAATTACCTTATCAAGTTTTTCCAAACCTTCTATCTTAGCCCCACTTAGTTTTTTAACTTTTTTAGCACGGTTAAGCTCTTCTTTTGCAAATGGAAGCAAAGTTTGCAAGATTAGCGAGCTTTTACCACTTCCTGAAACACCTGTAATTGCTACTAAATTATGCAATGGAAAATCTACACTTAAATTTTGAATATTATTAATACTCACATCTTTTAAACTAATAAAATCTTTTTGTTCTCTATTTTTTTGATGGGCAATTTGCTTTTTACCACTCATATAAAGGGCAGTTTGGCTTTTACTTTTTAATAATTCTTTATAAGTTCCACTAAATACAACTTCACCACCAAATTTACCAGCATTTGGACCAATATCTACGATAAAATCTGCTTCTTCTATTGTCATTTTATCATGCTCAACCACGATTAAAGTATTACCCTTTTGCTGAAGATTTCTTAAAGTTTTAATGAGTTTTGCTGTATCTCGCTCATGCAAACCAATGCTAGGCTCATCTAAAACATACATCACCCCACTTAAACCACTACCAATTTGAGATGCTATACGAATTCTTTGAGCTTCACCTCCACTAATTGTTCTTGCATCACGCCCTAAGGATAAATACCCAAGTCCTACATCATAAAGAAAAAACAATCTTTCATTAATTTCTTTAAAAATAGGCTTAGCTATCAATCTTTCTTGCTCACTCAAATATGCAAAATTAGCTTCTTTTGAAAAAAATGCAGTAGTATTTTCTATGCTCATATCTAAAATTTCACCCAAATTTTTTTCAGCAACTTTTACAGCTAAACTTTCAGCTCTTAAACGATGACCATTGCAATCTTTACAAGTTTTTTCGCTCATATACTCGCTTAAATCTTTTTCATCTTTTAGCATTTCATAAGCATATTTAACTGCACCTTCAAATTTGCGATTTAAGCGATGTCTTTTCCATAAAAAGTTAATTTCCTTGGCATTACCATAAAGTACTAGACGCTTTTCTTCTTCGCTTAGCTCATTATATGGAATTTTTACCCTTATATCATTTTGCTCGCAAAAGGCCATTAAAAACTTATAGTAATAACTTTTATTAAACCCATATAATAGCTTTACAGCTCCTGCTTCTAAGCTTAATTCTTCATTGATAAGCTTTTTCATATCTAGCGTATATCTTATACCAAGACCATCACAACTTGGACAAGCACCTTTTGGAGAATTAAAAGAAAAACTCAAAGGCTCAAGCAAAGGAAAAGAAATTTTACAATCAAAACAAGCATTATGCTCACTATAATGAAAATGTTTTGCTATGTTTAATTCTTCATTATTTAAAACTTCAATTTCCACTTCACCAAAGCTCTCACTAAGACCTTTTTCTATATCGCTTGCAAGTCTTGCTAGCATATCATCTTGCACTTGGAGTCTATCTATCACAAGCTTTATTGTATGTTTTTTAGTTTTAGCAAGCTCAATATCTTCATCAAGACGCGTTAAAACCCCATCAATTTGTGCTCTAACATAACCTTTTGCGACCAAATTTTCCAAAAGATCTGCAAAAGTTCCCTTTTTTTCTTTGATCAACGGTGCATAAATGATGATTTTTGCCCCTTTTGGAAGCTTTAAGATTTCACCTACGATATCTGCTGCACTCATAGATGAGATTTTTTGGCCACATTGATGACAATGTTGTGAGCCAATCCTTGCGTATAAAAGTCTTAGATAATCATAAATTTCAGTAATAGTTCCAACGGTTGATCGAGGATTTTTAGAAGTTGTTTTTTGATCAATAGCAATAGCAGGAGTTAAACCTTCTATTTTATCAACATTTGGCTTACCAACTTTATCTAAAAACTGCCTTGCATAAGCACTTAAACTCTCAATATAGCGGCGTTGTCCTTCTGCATAAAGCGTACCAAAAGCTAAAGTGGATTTACCACTTCCACTAAGTCCTGTAAAAACTATAAGCTTATTTTTAGGAATTTCTAGGTTGATATTTTTAAGATTATTCTCTTTAGCACCAATTATATTAATAGTATCATTCATAACTTTTCCTAAATATTTAAAAATAAATTTATGATTTTAACATAAGAAAAATTAAAATATTTTTCTTTTTTATAAAGGAAAAATTAAAATACATTCTTAAGTTTTATATAAATAAAAATATATATAATGATTATCAAAATTATTTTAAAGGAGAAAAAATGAAATTTTCAAAAATGGTGTTTTTGAGTTTTTTTATAGCAAGTTCTGCTTTAGCTCATCAATTCTTTCCTATGCAAACTAGCAATGGATATGAAGTAGGTTTTTGGGCTGATGATCACTGGGGACAATATCAACCTGATAGGGTTTTTGGTATAAGTGCAAAAGATTCTCAAGGAAAAAATTTAAAAGCTGGCTATGACTACGAAAATAACAAAATATTTATTGAAGGAAAACCTGCTGTTGCAAGTGTTAATTATGATTTTGGATATTACACATTTACAAAAGATGGAAAACATTATGCACAAAAAAGATCTGATATTACAGATATTACTGGTGCAAATGAAGTCACTCAAACAAGAAAAATTTTCAAAATGGGAAAAAGTATTTTTTCTTGGGATGAAGGTTCAAAAAAACCATTAGGATTAAAATTTGAAATAGTTCCTTTACAAAATCCTTTAACACTACATGAAGGAGATAAATTAAAACTCCAAGTTTTACTAGATGGAAAACCCGTAAAAGGAGTTGAATTTGAAGATCAAAATGATGATATCGACAACATAGCAACAAATGAAAAAGGTATAGCAACAATCACACTCACAAAACCAAAAGATGGTTTACAAATAATAGCTGCGAACATCAAATTACCATACAATCTAGACAGATATGGCGATACTCTACAATTGACAGCGACACTAAGTTTTAAATCTAAATAATTTCAAATTCTTAGTCAATAAAATTAATTTTTAATTGACTAAGAAATATGTTACATTTTGTAATATATTAATTTTTTATTTATCCTATATAGCAATAAAATATAATTCTACGATACACTAAATAAATTCACTAAAGCAAAGGAATTAAATGAATATTACTAACAAAATATTATGGTTTTTTGTTGCCATTGTCGGTGCTGTTTGTTTTGGCATATTAGCACTCCAAAATGGCGAAAGTATTTCAGCGATTTATCTTGTTATTGCTGCTTTATGTATTTATATCATAGGGTATAGATTTTATGGTAGATATATTGCCTATAAGGTGCTAGAGCTAGATAAAAACAGAGCAACTCCTGCTGTAGTTAAAAATGACGGATGTGATTTTGTCCCTACAAATAAAATTGTACTTTTTGGACATCATTTTGCCGCTATCGCAGGAGCTGGTCCTTTGGTAGGTCCTATACTTGCTGCACAAATGGGTTATTTACCCTCTATGCTTTGGATATTAATAGGCGGTGTTTTAGCAGGTGCGGTACATGATTTTGTAGTTTTATTTATATCTACGCGTCGTAATGGAAAATCTTTAGGAGAGATGATAAAAGATGAATTAGGACAATTTATCGGCGCAATAGCAATGATTGCTATATTTGGAATTATGCTTATAATTATTGCGATTTTAGCTATGGTTGTTGTAAAAGCTTTAGCAGAATCTCCATGGGGATTATTTACCATCGCAATGACCATTCCTATTGCTGTTTTTATGGGAATTTATATGAGATTTTTAAGACCTGGTAGGGTTGGTGAAGCTTCTATTATAGGTTTTATATTGCTCATATTAGCCATACATTATGGAAGTGAAATAGCTGCTGATCCTTATTGGGCGAAAATATTTACCTTTGATGCGCCAACTTTAGCACTTATTATGATGGCTTATGGTTTTATAGCTGCAATTTTACCTGTTTGGTTTTTACTTGCTCCAAGAGATTATTTATCAACTTTTTTAAAAATCGGTGTTATTGTGGTTATGGCTTTAGCTATTGTATTTGTAGCACCTGATCTTCAAATGCCAAAAATTAATTCTCAATATTTAGATGGAAGTGGGCCTGTATTTGCTGGAGCAATTTTTCCATTTTTATTTATTACCATTGCATGCGGAGCTATTAGTGGTTTTCATGCATTAATTTCAAGTGGCACAACTCCTAAAATGCTTGAAAATGAAACTCATGCATTAGCTGTTGGATATGGCTCTATGCTTATGGAAAGTGCTGTGGCTATCATGGCTTTAATTTGTGCTTGTATTTTACACCCTGGTCTTTACTTTGCCATCAATGCGCCTGCTGCTACTATAGGTGTAGATGTTGCAAATGCAGCTGCCACTATTTCTAGCTGGGGTTTTAAAATAACTCCTGAAGAAATCACTACTTTAACTACAAATATAGGCGAACAAAGCATATTATCAAGAACTGGTGGAGCACCAACATTTGCTGTAGGTGTTGCTTTGATTTTACATGAATTATTTGGTGGAGTGAATTTAATGGGCTTTTGGTATCACTTTGCTATTTTATTTGAAGCCTTGTTTATTTTGACTGCAGTTGATGCTGGGACAAGAGCTTGTAGATTTATGGCTCAAGATATATTGGGTAATGTTTATAAACCTTTAGGAAATATCAATAATACCTTAGCAGGAATTTTTGCAACAGCTTTAAGTGTTGGTGGATGGGGGTATTTTCTCTATCAAGGAGCGATAGATCCAAAAGGCGGAATTTACTCATTATGGCCACTTTTTGGAGTGAGTAATCAAATGCTTGCTGGTATGGCATTGCTTTTAGCAAGTGCGATTTTATTTAAAATGGGGAAGGCAAGATATACTTGGATTACTCTCATACCTGCTTGTTTTGTTTTAATCGCAACACTTTATGGAGGTATTCAAAAAATTCTTCCTTACAAAGAAGGAGATCCAATCCATAATGCTATAAGTCATGTTGCTGCTGTACAAATAAATACGCAAAAAATACAAGAATTTAATTTAAAACTTTCTCAAACACAAGATGAAGCAATAATCGAGCAAATCAAAAAAGATATAAAATTAGCATCTCAAGCTAAAAATTCCAATTTAATAAATGCAATTTTATGTGTGTTTTTCATGATTACCACTTTGCTTGTTATACTTTCTTGTTTTGGAATTTTTATCAAAAAATTAAACATTCCTTTAAAAGAAAGCCCTTATATAGCATTAAAAAAGGAAAAAACATGATAAAAAAACTTAAATTATGGTATGAAAAATCCGAAAGGTTTTTTCATCCCTTAGTTGGAGTTGCAAGCTATGATAAATATCTTGAACATATGAGAGAAAAACATCCTAAAGCACCTTGTAAAAGTAGAAAAGAATTTTTTAAAGATTTTCTTGAAAAAAAATACAATAGTGGCTTAGGAAAATGCTGATAAATATTAAAGAGTAAAGTTTTTACTATACAAATGATTTTTGGTGAAAATCACCAAAAATCAAGCATGTTTTTTTGCAAAAGCTTTCATAAATTCACTTAACTTTTGAACCTTTTCAATGCTGATAGAATTATAAATACTAGCACGAATTCCACCTAAAATTTTATGTCCTTTAAGACCTATCATACCATTTTCTTCAGCTTCTTTTACGAAAACTGGCTCTAAGTTTTTATCATAAGCTATATTAAAACTAACATTCATTAATGATCTATCCTCTTTTTTGGCATGACCTTTATAAAAACCATTACTCTCATCAATCACATCGTATAAAATTTTGGCTTTTTGTATATTTTGCTCATTGATTTTGTCTAATCCACCTTGATTTAAAAGCCATTTCATTTCAAGATTAAACATATATATAGCAAAGGTTGCTGGAGTATTAAATAAAGAATTATTTTCAGCATAAACGCTATATTTTAACATACTAGGTATATTTTTGTTTTTGCTACGCTCTATCATATCTTTACGCACAAAAGCACAAGCAAGCCCTGAAATTCCTGCATTTTTTTGCACCCCACCAAAAAGCATAGCAATATTAGAAAAATCTATCTTTTTAGAGAAAAAATCACTAGAAGCATCAATTATCAAAGGACTTTTAGTCTTTGGATAGCTTTTATATTGGGTTCCATAAATAGTATTATTAGAGCATATGTAAGCATAATCTGCATTATCGCTAAATTCAAATTGTGGGATATGATCAAACTCACTTTCTTGAGTGCTTGCTACTATTTTTGTATTTACTCCTAAAATTTCAGCTTCTTTAATAGCCTTTTTAGTCCAAACTCCCGTATTAGCAAATTCACAAACTCCACCCATATATAAATTCATAGGTATCATAGCAAATTGCAAACTAGCCCCACCTTGCATTAAAAGCACTTCATAATCATCATTTACACCATAAAGCTCTTTTGCCATTTTGATAGCTTCAAAATGCACTTCTTCAAAAACCTTTCCACGATGAGAAACTTCCATAATAGAAAAGCCTTTACCATGATAATCAAACAAATGTTCCCTAGCTTCTTTTAAAACCTCATCAGGCAGGTTTGAAGGACCTGCACTAAAATTCATCACTCTCATTTTATCTCCTTTTTATAGTATTTGAGCTTCTTTACTCTCATTTATTGAGCAAAGCTTTATAATATCTCCTTTTTTTAGCTTTTCAAGAGAGATATTTTTGCCATCTTTTTGTAAATTTATCAAATTTTTACTTTTATCAAAGAAATTTTTATGCTGAGTTAAAAGTTCCTCAAAATTATCAAGCTTATTTTCATAATTTAATAATTTTAAATTTAAAACACTCTTTAGTTGGCTTTGTAAAAAATCAAGCTTTTGTTTTCTAAGAAAAAAAGCATTTTCTAAAGACTTAGCTTTGGCTAAATTTTGCAAGTGATCGATTTTGTTTTGATAAAACTTAAGATGATTTAACATTTGGTTTTTAAAACACATAGCAAGCTCATCAAGTCCTTGTTCTAAGCTTAGTTTATTTGGAAAAATCATATCAATAGCTGCACTTGGAGTTGGTGCTCTTAAATCTGCTACAAAATCACTAATAACATAATCAATCTCATGTCCAATAGCAGAAACAATAGGCGTTTTTAAAGAAAAAATACATCTTGCAAGTTCTTCATCGTTAAAACAAAACAAATCTTCTCTGCTTCCACCACCTCTTGCCAAAATAATCGCATCTAAATTATACTCATTGGCTTTTTTTAAAGCATGTATTAAAGAATTTGGGGCACTTTGTCCTTGGGTAAGGGCATTAAAAATAGTTATTTTGCAAAGATTGTATTCTTTTTGTGAAATTAGCTTTAACATATCTTGCAAAGCAGCTGAAGTAAAAGAAGTAACTATGCCTATTTTTTTAGGAAATTTAATAATGCTTTTTTTAACATTTGTATCAAACAAACCTTCTTTTTCAAGCTTTTCTTTTAGAGCTAAAAATTTAGCTTCTAAATCTCCAAGACTTGTTTTTTGCATACTTTTGGTGATAAATTGATACCTGCCACTTGCTTCATATAAACTTACATAACCTCTAAGTTCAAGCATATCGCCAACTTTAGGTTTAGCTTGGACAAACTGATTAAAACCTTTAAACATCACACAAGCTATACTTGATTTTTCATCTTTTAAGTCAAAATACCAATGTCCTGAACTATGAATGGTAATTTTAGAAATTTCTCCACTAAGCTCTATATCATCAAGATGAAATTCTAATAAACTTTTAGCTTTTAAATTAAGTTCTGAAACTTTCATTTTTTTCTTGCAATAAACATAGAACAAACACCAAAACTAAAGCTTTTATACTCTAGCATTTCAAAATACTCACTCAATTCTTTAATAAATTCTTCTTTGCTTAAAAAATCTTCTATCGAATTTGGTAAATACTCATAAGCACTATAATTTTTACTGATAAATCCACCCACTTTTGGTAAAATATTTTTTAAGTAAAAATCTCTACAAGCAGCTATAAAACCACCCTGCTCTCTTTTAGTAAATTCAAGCACAAGTAAAATCCCATCCTTTTTTAACACTCTTGCAAATTCTTTTATAGCTTCTTTCCTATCTACCACATTGCGTATGCCATAACTTATACTTATGATATTTGCACTTTCACTTTCAAGTGGAAGTTCTTGTGCTTTTGCTTGCACAAAAGTCGCATCAGGAATTTTTTTCTTAGCCACTTCAAGCATGCCCGCACTTGGATCAACCCCTTTTATACTAATGATATTTTTATTTGTCCTTAAGGCTTGATTTTGCCATTCTATAATCATATCGCCTGTACCACAAGCCACATCGATAATATCAAGTTCATTGTTAGAAAATTTAAAAACATCTAAACAAGCTTTTTTTCTCCAACTCACATCACTTCCAAAACTTAAAATTCTATTAGCCTTATCATAAGTTGGTGCTATATCATCAAACATTTTGACTATTTTTTCTTGTTTTTGCATGTTTTTCCTAACTATATATTTTTAATTTTTTAATGCTTTTTTCAATTTGTTTTATTGTATTTTCATCATATGAAATTTGTTCTAAATAATTATGTTCAAAATAATTTTTTAGTTTTTCAATACTTTTTTCTTCAAACATAGTTACAAAATAGCATAATAAAAATTTTATTCTTTCTAATTCTTCTTCATGATTTGTTTGAGATTTTACAATTTTTTTCTTTAAAAAAACTAATTCTTTTCTTAGTTTAAAAGCCACTAAAGACTTTAAAATTTGATTTTTCTCTCCTTGATAAAAACTACAATCATTCTTTAAAATAAAATCCATATCAAGAAAAATATCATTGATTTTTTCATCACTTAAAATAAAAATATATTTTTCTAATTCAAATTTACAAATTTTATCATTACAAATTTGTTTTTCCAAATTCAAAATATAATCTTGAAGTTTATTTTGAATACTCTTTTCAAAAAGAGTGCTAAAAAGCTCAAAGAAAATGCATATTTGCCTAAGACTTACAAAAAATTGCTCAAAACTTTCAAAATTTAATTTTTGTAAAAAATTCAATCTGTCATTTTTTAATCTTTTTAAAAGTACAAAAAGTAAGATTTTACCCGCTTCAAAACTTTGAATTTGATTTGGAAAATGTAAGCTAATATCTTCTTGCTTATCTAAAATTTTAATACATCTAGCACTATCAAAAATTTTAGAAAAATCTCCATATAATGCTAAATTTTTACTATAAAAATTTTCATTATCTGTGATTTCTTTATAGCTTTTAAAAAAGTGAGGCAAATTAAATTGCTTTGCCTTTTCAAAAGTAGGAAAAACAACTTTCAAAATGACCAAATCTTGCAGATTATTTTTAAACTTATAAAGTAAAAATCGAGCACTATTAATCTCAAAACTAATTCTAGTTTTCTTAATAACACTTCCTATAAGTTTTTTACTTTGCTGTTTAAATTCTTTTTTAGAAAGTTTATGATTTTTTTTATCTAAAATATCATGCAGTTTATAAAGTGAAAATCGATAATAATTTTTATTAAATTTTTTATATTTAACATCACAAAAAGGACTTATACGCGTAAAGAAAACGCGTATTTTATCCTTAGAATATATAATTTTTTCTTCTTTTAAAATTTTTATAAAGTCATCATTTTTGAGTAAAAAGCGTCTTTGGACTTCACAAACCATTTTATTTTTTACAAGCTTTACAACCATTCACATAAGCAAATACGCCAAGATAATCAATGATATTGCCAATTTTTTTCTCAAGATCT
The DNA here is from genome assembly GCF_025771545.1 of Campylobacter sp. IFREMER_LSEM_CL908. Classification (NCBI taxonomy): domain Bacteria; kingdom Pseudomonadati; phylum Campylobacterota; class Epsilonproteobacteria; order Campylobacterales; family Campylobacteraceae; genus Campylobacter; species Campylobacter sp. IFREMER_LSEM_CL908. The sequence continues at coordinate 110,316 of NZ_JAKMQK010000002.1, read as the reverse complement.
TCTTGGTATTTATTTATCCCACTATCTTCATAACATACATCTTCTATATGATTGCATTTGCTACAAATTACATGTATATGAGGATATTCATAAATATCATAACAAGTTTTTTGATTTGGAGTGTTGATTTCTACAACCAAACCTTGTTCTTTTAAAGTATTTAAATTTTTATACACTGTAGCTAAAGAGATAGAAGGATATTCTTCCTTAATGCTTTCGTATAAAGATTCTATATTAGGATGTTCATGGCGTTTTAAAATTTTTAAAATACAAAGTCTTTGAGGAGTAGCTTTTAAATCACAATTTTTAAGCAATTGAATAAGTTCCATTATTAATTCTCCGATATTTTTTATATAGTATAACGCTTTTTTTATAAAAAAATGATTATATTAAAGGATATTTTTTATCTTTTAATAAATTTTAATATTTTTACACAAAGATTCAACATCAATTTCTAGAAATTTTTCTACTTCATTTGTTTTACCATGAGTTATAAATTGATCTTCAAATTCAAAACTTACTAGTTTTATATGATAAAGATTTTCTTTTTGCAAGAAAGTTGCAATCAAACTTCCCACTCCACCTATCTTAGCACTATCTGAAAAAACAAACCAAGTTTTTGTATCTTTTGCCAATTCTTTTAAAAGCTCTTCATCTAAAGGTTTTGCAAAAATCAAATCTATTAAGCTTGCATAATCTAAACCAAGTTTATCTAAAGCTAGTTTTGCCTTAGCCACACCCTGACCAAAACCTAAAAATACTTTATCGCTTTGCACTTTAGATAAAATTTGAGCTTTTGCAAGTTTTATCTCACATGGATTAAAATTTTCATCTAATAAAAAATTACCTCTAGGATAACGAAAAGCAAAAACACCTTGATGAAAATAAGCATACTCCATAATTTTTTCCATCATAGCCTCATCTCTTGGAGCCGCTAAAGTAATATTTGGTATAACACTTAAAAAACTAACATCAAAAGCACCTTGATGAGTTTCCCCATCTTCTCCTACTATGCCAGCTCTATCCATAGCAATAACTACATTTAAATTCATAATAGCACAATCATGGATAACTTGATCATAAGCTCTTTGCATGAAAGTGCTATAAATTGCTATAAAAGGCTTAAAACCTTCTTTAGCCATAGCTGCCATAGAAGTAACTGCATGTTGTTCTGCAATTGCTACATCCCAAAAACGCTCAGGATATTTTTCCATTAGCTTATCTATTCCAGTTCCACTTGGCATAGCAGCAGTTACACCTACTATATTTTCATATTTTTGAGCTAAATTTAAAAGTGTATTTGAAAAAATTTCTGTCGCACTTTTTTTGTTCATATTAGCCTTTAAACTCTCTCCGCTACTTCTATCAAAAGCACCTACTCCATGCCATTTAGCATTTTTACCTTCAGCTAATGCATAACCTTTGCCTTTGATAGTTTGCGCATGCACTACACAAGGTTTATTCATAGCTTTAGCTTGATTTAGCGCATTTATAACTTCATTTAAATTATGTCCATCAATAGGCCCTATATATTCAAGTCCTAATTCTTCAAATAAGAGTCCAGGTGTAATAAGTCTTAAACCCTCTTCAAAACGCTTTGCCATATAAGATGCGCCTTGAGGAAAATACTCTAAAAGATTTTCTATGCGTTTTTTAAACTTTTGATAAAACTGCGTTGCCATTGCTTGAGAAAGGTATTTTGAAATAGCTCCAATTGGCCTTGAAATACTCATTTCATTATCATTTAAAATAATCACACAAGGATATTCTCTATCACCAAGCTCGTTTAAAGCTTCATAAGCCATACCTGCACTTAACGCTCCATCGCCTATTAATACAACAGGTAAGCGATCTTCTTTTTTTAATCTTATAGCCTTACAAGCTCCAACTGCTAAAGATATAGAAGTGCTTGAATGTCCTGCTACAAAATAATCCCCCTCATCAGGCTTTGTATATCCACTCAAGCCATTAAATTGTCTTAAAGTATGAAAATTATCTATCTTACCACTTAAAAGCTTATGTGGATAAGATTGGTGTGAAACATCAAAAATAAAAGGATCTTTTTGCACATCAAAAACATAATGCATTCCTATACTAAGCTCAACTACACCTAAATTTGAGCTTAAATGTCCACCATTTTTACTCACTGTATCTATGATAACTTCACGCAAATTACTAGCTAAATTTTCCAGTTCTTTAATTTGCATATTTTTAATATTTAAGTTATTTAAATCTATCATTCATTAACCATGTTTTTGATTTTTTGCAAACGATTGTTAAGGTTTGACTCTATATTACCCGCATCACTTAATATTAAAATACTTCCCTTATTAATCGCATCATCAAGACTAAATTTAATATTGCTTTGTTCTTGCAAGTGTGTTTTTACATATTCAAAATCATCAGGACTTAACTTTAATTCTATCTTAGTAGCATTTTTAAGTTCACTCATAAGTTCTTTTGCTAAATTTAATGCTATAAGTGATGAATTTTCTTCGAGCTCTTTTGCAATCACTTCTTTTGCAATAATTACAGCTGTATCGGCTAATTCTTTTTCATTTTTAGATAAAAACTCATTTAAATTTTGCACTGTATTTTCAAGCTTTTCTACGCTTTTTAAGTATTTTTCCTTCAAGGCTTCTAATTCGCTTTCAAAATTCTTTTGTGCTTGTTCATAACCTTCTTTAGTAAATTTTTCCTTTGCATGTTCTAATTCTGTATTTAAACGATTGTTAAATTCAGCCTCTTGGCTTTCTATCTGCATTTGCAACTTAATGATATTTCCTGACATTTCATCAGTTTTTTTAAGTAAATCTTCTACAAAATCAGGTTGAATTTGTGGTTGTGGGGTTTGTGGAGTAGCTTCTATTGTTTGATTTTCTACTGCTTGTTGTGTGTTTTGGACAGGAGAGACTTGATTTATAGTTTGAATTTCTTCTTGTTTTTGTTCTTCACTAGAGGGCATTTCACTCATAACTTTAAAATGATAACCCTCAACTACATGAGCAGAAATATTTTCAGGTGAAATTACATTGGTTAATTTTGCCATAATCTTACTCTATCATCTCATCAGCCTCACCCACTTGGATAAGACCTTGTTCTGCAAGTTTTTGCACCACTTCTACAACTTTTCTTTGTGCTTCTTCTACATCTTTAACACGCACAGCACCCAAAAAGCCCATTTCTTCTACAAAAGCTTCAGCAGCGCGCGTAGACATATTGGACATAAATTTTTGTTTTAAATCCTCGCTTGCGCCCTTTAAACCTATCATCAAATCACGCTTGTCAGCAGCTTTTAAAACTTCTCTAATCGCATTAGTACTAAGTTGAGAAATATCATCAAAGGTAAACATTAAATCTTTAATGGTTGTAGCAAGTTTTTCATCACTTTGCTCAATATAAGAAAGTGTTGTTTTAGAGGCTTTTTGACCCAAGCGATTAAGCACTTCAGCAACTGCTCTTGGACCACCCACTTCAACTTTATAAGAAGTAAGACTTTCAAGCTTACTTTCAAGCACAGCAGATACTCTTTTGATAATTGAAGGAGATATATCTCCAAGGTTTGCCATTCTTATTACAACTTCAGCTCTTAATTCATCGCTAAAATATTCCAAAGTTTCAGCAGCTTGAGTAGTATCCATATGAGCTAAAATCAAAGCTATAGTTTGCGGGTGTTCTTTAATGATAAAGTCTGCAAGTTGTTGTGGTTTAATTTGTGAAAGATAAGCAAAATTTTGATTATTTTCCATACTTTTGGTAAGTTTTTCCAAAATTTTATTGGCAATTTCAGGACCAAAAGTTCTAAATAAAATTTCTTTTGCATATTCCAAACCACCACTTTTTAAGTATTGATTTGATTGCAGTAAAGTATAAAATTCCTCAAGCACTGCAGTAGCAACTGGCTTATCAACATTTTTTGCTAAAGCAATATAGCGAGAAATTTCAGTGATGACATTAATATCCATATGAGAAAATAAAACTGTCGTTACATCTTCTCCAAGTTGGATTAAAAATATGGCGACCTTTTCTGGCATAGAAAGGTCATCATAGACCATTTTTTGTTCTTCGCTAAGCTTTATCATTAGATATCCTTCTCACCAAATTCGGCTTCATTTTCAACAAGTTTTTGCAACAATAATGCCACCTCTTCGCCTTTTTCATTAGCTACTGCTCTTAATTTTTCAAGTAAAACATCATATTGTAATGCATCCTCATCAAAACTATCTCCAAAACCAAGTTGTTCTTCAACTTTTCTACGAGCAGCATTGAATTTTTCAATAGCATCTTCAGCCTCATCAATAATCTGCCCATCCTTACCTTCCATCTCTTCTTCAAGTCTAATATCTGCAAGCATTTTTTGAGAAAATGGCACAATAACTTTTTTGTAAAAGATAAAAAGCAAAATCGCGGCAAATACATACTTAACAGGTGGAATAAAAGGCTCGACAAATCTTGAATAAAAAGTTTGAACCTTATTTTCAACTTTAGCTGTTCTATGAAATTCCAAATTATTTACTTCAACCGCATCACCTCTAGCAAGATTAAATCCTATGGCACCTTTAGTAAGATTTTCAATCGCTTTAATTTCTTTATCACTCAAAGGAATATATTCATTAGTAATATTTCCCTGATCATCAGTAATTACTTTATACTTTCCATCTACCACAACGGCTGCAGAAATTCTTTTAATGGTTGCAAATTGCTTAGTGGTGTTGGTAATTTTTTTAGAAATTTCATTATTAGTTGTAGTTTGATTTTTAGTATAAACCTCGCGCGCACCTTTATCATCCAAACCTTCCACAGGACCGATGTTTGAAACAGCACCTGGTACACCTTGAATTTCTTTATCTTTATAGCCTTCTCTATGCTCTTCCAAGGTTTGCTCACTACGCACAACGGTATTTGGATCATATACTTCACTTTGTGATTCTTCTTTAGAAAAATCATAATCAATACTAACCTTTGCTACTACCCTATCATAGCCACCTGCAAATGGAGCAATAGAAGCAACAATTTTTTGCTCTAATTCATATTCTTGATCTCTTTTATATTTAATTTGAGCAGCAATTAAATCACTTTCAAAAGCACCCTCATCATCTAAAGGAATACCTTTTTGATCCATGATTTTTACATTTTCTGGAGTAAGTTTTGTTACTGAAGAAGCGATTAGGTTTTTAATCCCCATAATTTGCTTTTTATTAAGCTTTAAACCTTCTTTTATAGTCAAAGCTACTGAAGCAGTTGGTGGAACTTGTTGTTGGGTAAAAAGTGTATCTTTAGCAAAAGCAATATGAACCGTAGCACTATGAATAGGCTCTAAACTTTCAATCGTTCTAGCAAGCTCACCTTCTAATGCTCTTTGGTATTTTACCTTTTGCTCAGCTTCTGTGGCTCCAAATTCTTGTTTATCAAAAAGCTCAAAGCCTACTTTATTATCTTTTGGCAATAATCCTGCAGAAGCAATAGCTAAACGCTGTTTATATACTTGTTCATTAGGAACTAAAATCGTTCCTTCATTACGCAAAATATAAGGAACTCCACTTTTTTCAAGTTGAGTTACTATCATCGCCGAATCACTAGTATTAGCATTTTCAAATAATACTGAATATCCAGCTTCGCTAGCTACTGTAGAGCCACTTCTAAAAAGGGTTAAAAATACTAAAAATCCAACTACAACAACAATAGAAGTAGCAATAATAATACGCTGTCTTAAACTTAAATTTTGATAAAGCTGACCTACTTGGTGCAGTATAGTTTTATAATCCATTTATTTCCTACAAACTAAAAATTTTTAGAAAACTCTTCAAAAAACCTTGAATTTTCATACTCTGTACCTATACTTATACGCACAGCATTTAAACTATAACTTTGTAAATTTCTTATTATTATACCGTTTTTAAGCAGTTTTTCAGATAAATCTGTGCTATTTTTTTCATCAAAAAAATAGGTAATAAAATTTGTATAGCTTGGAATGTATCGAATTTTATAATTTTTAGCAAAATCTTCATAAAGTTTCATTTGTGAAAAATTATTTTCTAAGGTTTTTTGCACAAACTCATCATCATCTAATGCAGCAACAGCAGCTTTTAAACTCAAATTAGTCACATTAAAAGGCGCTCGTAATTTATAAAATGCATTGATAATTTCCTTGCAAGCTATACCATAACCCACTCTCATGCCACCCAAACCATAAAGCTTAGAAAAGGTTCCTAGATATACTGCATTTTGAAATTTATGGATTAATTCTTTAGGATTAATATGTTTTTTACTATCTTTAAATGAAGCAAATTCATTATAAGCTCCATCAATGGCTACCAAACAATCCTCATCGATTTTCTCTAAAAATTCAAAAACCTCACTTGCGTCTAAACACTCACCCAAAGGATTATTTGGCAAGCATAAAAAGATTACTTTAATTTCATTTTTATGCTTTTGATATAACTCATATAACTCATTTAAATCATGGGTTAAACTTGGAGTTTTATAAATCTTAACTCCTAGTTGTTTTGCATAAATTTCATACATAGCAAAACTAACCCCACATTGCAAATAAGCCTTAGAATGATCAAGTTTTGCATGTACTATATATTCTATGATTTGATCACTCCCACTACCTATGATGAGATTTTCTTTTAAAATATCATATTTTTGTGCTAGAGCTTGTTTTAATTCACTCATAGTATCATCAGGATATAAATGAGCTAAATGTGCATTATTTATGATGGCTTCTTTAGCTTTTTTGCTTGTGCCATAAGGATTTTCATTACTTGCTAGTTTAATAACTTCTTTTAAACCATATTCTTTAGCAACTAAATCCATATCCTTGCCACTTTCATAAGTTTTAATAGCCTCTAAAAAAGGATTAAATTTCATTGCTTTCTCCTGATAAATATGATCCAAGCCATTTTATATGCTCAGCTTTTTTTAATACTCTTTGGACATTTTCATCATCAATATGTCCTTCAAAATCTATATAAAAACTATGCACAAATTCTCTTGTTTTTATAGGGCGTGATTCAAGTTTTGTTAAATTTATCCCCTCTTTTTTAAACTCATACAACAAATCGCTAAGCCCACCTGGTTTGTGTGCAGCAAGTGCTAAGATAGAAGTTTTACAATGAGGCATTTGAGGTATTTTTATATCACTTAAAATCAAAAACCTGGTACGATTTGCCAAATTATCCTCAATCGTTTCAAATAATATAGGTACATTATAAAGTTTTGCTGCAATTTTAGAGCAAATCGCAGCTGAAGTAACATCTTGCGAAGCTAAGTAAGCCGCATGAGCTGTAGATTTGCTTGCTACAAATTCTACTTCACTTAAATCATGACTTTCTAAAAAATTTCTACATTGATTATAGCCTTGTGGATGAGAATATATGCGTTTAATATCTTTTAAATTTTCACTCATACTTACAAAAGAATGATGAATGTCCATATAAATTTCAGCAAAAATCTTTACATCTTCATATTTTCCAAGACAATCAAGCGTCACACCCACTGCACCTGCTGTATTATTTTCTATAGGTACTACTCCATATTTTGCTTCTTTGTGAGCTAATTCTTTAAAAACATCTTCTATATTTGCAAGTGGAGTATAACGACTCATAGCACCAAAACGCGTTCTTGCTACTTGATGCGTATAACTTCCTTCAGGCCCTAAATAAGCTATGCTTTGAGGCATTTCTAAATTTCTTGATACAGCAAAAATTTCTTGGTAAATTGCTTCGATTGCATTTTGATCTAATAAACCATGATTATAATTTTTAAGTCTATTTATAATAGCTCTTTCACGCTCAGGTCTATAAATACTCCCACCTAAATTTTGTTTAATAACTCCTATATCTTTAACATGAAGCATTCTTTCATTAAGCAAAGCCAAAATTTTATCATCGATAGTATCGATTTTATTGCGTAATTTTTCTATATCTTTCATTTAAACCTCGATATGTAGTAATCCTTAATACTATCATATACAAAATTAAGTTTAGTTGTATCAAGACCTTGAGTGTTAGAAATTTTACCACTTAAAACTAAGCCTGTTTGCATACCAAGCTCATAAGCACCAAGCAAATCGCCTTTAAAATCATCACTAATAATCAAAGTCTTTTTAAAACTCACATTACAATCTTGCTGTTTTAATAAATTTAAAGCACTTTTATAAAAAGCCTTGCTAGGTTTTCCTATCACTTTATAATCAAACTCGCATGCATTTTTAAGCATAGACATGATACTTCCAACACCTGGATAAAGCCTTGAGTTTTTCTTATAAATACTACCCTCATGCATTGCTATAGTTTGCACGCCATCTTTAATATACTCTATCATATTAGCAAAATCTTGAAATTTAAAATCATCATAACTTGCTAGCAAAAATGCTTTTGGATTTTTATAATCAAGCTCATAACCTAACTCTTGAAGTGAATCTAAAAATTCTTTTGCCCCAAAAGCTGCTATTTTACAAGGTTTTAAATAATCTTTTAAAACACAAAAAGGATCAATATAAACCTTTTCATTAATTTCAAAACCCAAATTTTGCAAATAATTTAAAAAATCTAATCTTTTGGTATTATTAGTAATAATCACATAAGGAATTTTTTCTTTATTTAAAGATTTAATGAGTTCTAAAGCACCATTTATAGGACTTTTATCATGATCTGAAATCAAAGTTCCTTGCACATCTAAAAACAACATTTTAATCCTTTAAAAAATCAAGCTCTAAAGCAATTTGATCCTCATAACTTTCTCTTTTTCTAATCATTCTTACCTTGCCATTTTCACAAGCTAGCTCACATACTCTATTGCGAGTATTGTAATTACTACTCATGCTAAAACCATATGCACCTGCACTTTTAACTATGATCAAATCTCCTGCTTTTGTTTTAGCTAGTTTTCTATCTTTAGCTAAAAAATCTCCACTCTCACAAACCCCACCAACAATATCACAAAGGCTTTCTTCTTTATTTTCACTCAAAAGCTTGATTTCATGATAAGCACTATATAAACTTGGACGCAATAAATCATTCATCGCCCCATCAATAATCACAAAACGCTTTTTATCATTAAATTTTTCATATAAAACTTTAGTAACAAACTCGCCTGCATTTGCTACCAAAAACCTGCCAGGTTCCATACCTATACACACATCAAGACCTTGCAAACTTGCTAAAATTCCTTGAGCATAATCATATAAATTTGGCTCTTGTTCATCTTTATAACAAACCCCTAAACCCCCGCCTATATCAAAGAATTTAATATTAATTTTCAAAGCTAAAAGTTCTTTTACTAATTTTGCAACAATCGCTGAGGCCTCATGGATACTACTTATATCAAGAATTTGTGAACCTATGTGAAAATGCACTCCAACTGGCTCTAAAAATTGTGAGTTTTTAGCATAAAGATACATTTTTTTAGCACTTTCTATATCTACACCAAATTTATTTTCATGCAAACCTGTAGAAATATAAGGATGTGTTTTAGCATCTACATTTGGATTTACCCTTATGCTTATACGAGCTATCTTTTGACTTTCTTTAGCAATTTGCTCCAAAAGAAGCATTTCTTCATAACTTTCTAAATTTACATAAAGTATGTTTTGCTCTAAAGCATATTTTAATTCATCAGTACTTTTACCTACCCCGCTAAAAATAATTTTATAATTTTTAGCCCCTGCTTTTAAAGCTCTATAAATCTCACCCGCACTAACACAATCAAACCCACTATCTAAAGAAGCTAAAAGCTTTAAAACACTTAAATTAGAATTTGCTTTGACTGCATAAAAAATTTGTGATTTTCTTGCCTTAAAAGCATCTTTTAACATTGTAAAACGCTCTTTAATTTTATCAAAATCATAAATATAAAATGGTGTGTTGTATTCTTTTGCTAGTTTTAAATAATCCATAAAAACCTCACTTGTAGTTATTTGTGTTTAAAATAATAAAAACTTCCTATACTTATTAAAATAAATACTGGTAGCATTATACCAAGCTCTGGAAGTAAAATTTCATTTTCACTCAGTCTTGTTAATAAAAACAACAAACCCCAAACTAAAAGTATGCACACAAAAAACACAAAAGCTAAAAGTGCGAGATTAAAAAATCTTGCTGTTAAAGGAAAATAATAATACACAATAAGCATTAAAAATGGCGCAAAAAATGGTGTAAGAACTAAAGAATATAAACTTGTTCTAAGTGTATTAGTAGAAATATTTTGTTTTGCAAAAATTGCCATACTTTCTAGCGCGTCTAAAATAGAATAAGAAGGATTGCTCTCTACTAAAGAAATTCTTTCTAAGATTTTTGGAGAAAAGTCTTCTAAGCCTTTGATATTTTTAAATTCTTCTACGCTTAAACCCTCTTTTGAAACAATCAAATTTTGTGGTACATTAGTAGCTTTAGCGTCATTTAAGTTCCAAGAATCTCCATCAAATTTAGCAGTTTTTGCATGGATTGTGCTTTGAATATCTAAATTTTTTACACCAAAGATTTTTACATTATATAAGGTTTGAGAACTTGTTTTTTGTATATAAATAAATTTATCATTATATTTAATCAAAACTTCCCCACCCTCTCTATCTACAACGCCACGCTTGAGAATATTACTTTTATATTCATCTGCATAGGCAAAGGCACTAAAATTAAGTCCTACATAAACACAACAAAAAAACATAGCCCATAAAAAAGGATAAAAAATCACTTGATTTTTACTTAAACCCAAAGCATATAAGCTAACAAATTCATTTGAGCGTATCATATTAAAAATACATAAAACCAAAGCAAGGACTATAGCTAAAGGTAGTATATAAGAAGCTGCTGAACATGTTAAGAAAAATATATACAAAAGCTCTAAATTTGCACTTTTTGGCAGTCTATTGAAATTGAGTAAAAAATCAATCGCTACGAAGAAAAAAGTCAAAGAAAAAAATAAAATAAAAAATGATTTTAAATACAAAGATGAAATATAGCGAAAAAATATACTCATCGTTTAACTTTTTAAAGAATATTTTGAAGCGATTTTTTCTATATCAGAATTTAAAAGCTCAAGTAAGGCTTTTTTGCTATGTTCTAAAACCTTAGTTAAGCTTTTTTGTTCTTCTTGTTTAAATTTTCCCAAAACATGAGAAATTACATCTTGTCCTTTTCCTACTCCTATGCGTACCCTCTCATAAGCATTGCCACAAAGATTATCTATACTTTTAAGCCCATTATGTCCACCGCTTGATCCACCCATTTTAAATTTCAATGCACCCAAATTTAAATCTATATCATCATGGATTACAATGATTCTATCACATTTATAATATTCACTAACAGCTTTTACACTTTCTCCTGATAAATTCATATAAGTGGAAGGTTTTAAAAAAAAAGTAGAAGAGCCTTTAAAAAGCTCTCCTTTAAATTTGGCATTTGAAAGCTTTGTTGTTTGCAAATCTTTCAAAATTAAGTCAATTAGCATAAACCCTACATTGTGACGGGTTTGGGCGTATTGTTCTCCTATATTACCAAGTCCTACGACTAAGGTCATTTTATCTTGCTTTTTCTACGCCAACTACAGCTACTCTATCAGCATCAACCATAGTTACACCCTCGGGCACAACTACATCGCGGATTAAAAGTGCATCACCAACATCAAGTTTAGTTACATCTAATTCAAAATAATTTGGTAAGTTTTCAGCTGCACATTTTACTTTCAATCTTCTTTTTGATTGGATTAAAACACCTTTATTTTTAAGACCCATAGCTGTTCCTACAATCTTTACAGGAACCATATATTTAGAAATAACACCTTTTTGTGCTACTTTTAAATCTACGTGTTTTAATTCTGCAGTTACAGGATCTTTTTGATAATCAACTACCACAACATTTAATACTTTATCTGCTACTTTTACATCAAAAGCTAAAGTAGTTTTTTTGCGTACTTCTTTAATAAATTCATTTACTTTAAAAGCAGCATTGATGTTTTCTAATCCTTTTCCGTAGATGTTTGCGATTAGATAACCATCTCTTTTTAAAGCTTTAGCAGCTTTTCTACCGATACTCTCTCTAACGATACCTTCTAACATCTGTTTCCTTTCTAAAAAAATAAACGCTAATTATAGCCAAATAAGTTTATAAAGATTTTAAAATATCTTCATAAGCTATGCAAAATTGCTCCAAACCATCATCAAGCAAATCTTTACAAGCTTTACTTAAAGCATCTTTTGAAATATTTGCATTTAATTTTTTCTCTATACATTCATCTTTCAAAGGCTCTTTAAATATAATTTGCTTACCTTTAAAAGCCTTAATAGCATCTAGTGGTGCAGTATTAATAGCTTTATCATAGAGTAATTCTTTAATATAATAATCTTTTTCTAAATCATCACCCTTAACACCTGTACTTGCAAATAAAGCTCTAATATTTGTTTCATTTTGTTTAATGATATAATTATAAGCCTTTGTTGCAGTAAGAATTCCTATATAATTTTTATCTAAAACTTGATTATTTAATAATCTATCAAAACGGCTTACAAAAATACTAATAACTGCTCGAGGCTCTTTTTTAGCTGTGGTATTATTTTTTCTAAATTCTTTTAAACCTAAATTTAAAGCTTCAAAGCATTTTTTAGTTTGCTCAAAATCAAAAATCAAAGTAGCGTTAACATTAATACCATTTTTCATTAATTCTTGCATTACTTCATAAGAAGCTTCTGTAGCAGGAATTTTCATCATCACATTTTCTTTTGCAATTTGCATGTATAATCTTTTTGCTTCGGCCAAAGATAGGCCAGTATTATCTTTTAATCTTGGATCAATTTCAATACTAATAAAACCATCATTATTTTCATAATAATTAATAGCTAATTTATCCGCAGCCTTAGCTATATCTTCTATCGCAAGATACTCATATAAAGCTTTTTTATCTTTAAGATTTGATTTTTTGATTTTTTCTTTATAAATAGCTGAGTTTAAAATCGCATTTTTAAAAATAGCAGGATTTGAGGTAGCACCATTGATTGTTTTTGAGTAAATTAAATCTAAAAATTCATGATCTAAAAATTCATTTTCTATAAAATCACACCATAGTGAAAATTTTTTCATTGTATTACCTTTATTATTTCTTTTAAATCTTTCTTATCTATACAAATATCTGCATGAGATTTTAAAATTTCTTTGGCACAAAAAGCTATTTTTAATCCACATTCTTTAAACATAGAAATATCATTAGCTCCATCGCCTACACACATAATTTCTTCTGTTTTTAAATTTAAAAATTTCTTAAGTCTTTGTAGTATAATACCTTTTGAGTTATTAAACATAATTTCTCCGCCAACTTTTCCTGTTAAAAAACCATTTTTACTATGTAAAAAGTTAGCAAAACCAAAATCAAAATGAAGTTTATTTTGTATTAAATCAATTCCTTCATGAAATCCACCACTAAAAACGATTATTTTTATATTCTTACTTTTTAAATATTCACATAATTCTTTAGCGCCATTCATCAAAGGTAAATTTTCACAGCATTTCTTTACCTGCTCTATAGGCATACCTTCAAGCAAAGCTACTCTAGCACTTAAGCTTTCAAAAAAATCAAGCTCACCATTCATTGCTTTGTTGGTGATTGCTTTTACAGCATCACCAACATTATATTCTTGCGCTAAAATATCGATAGTTTCCCCATCCATTAGCGTAGAATCAAAGTCAAAGGCACAAAGCTTTATCATTAAAACTCACGCTTTAATAAAGCTTCAGCTTTCAATATAGTCAAGATATTTTCTTCTCTTTTGCCTATACCAAAAATCATACCTTTTTCTTTTAGTAAAGTTTCAGGTGGTGGATCAATCCTACTTCTGTGAATTTTAATAGCTTCTGTTAATCTATCTATCACAAAACCTGCATTACCTGCAGGAGTTTGATTGCCATTTGCTATACCTTTTAAAACAATATATCTTGTTTGAGGAGTCATTTTAGAACTACCTTGATTAAATCTTTTAGCAAGATCAATCAAAGGCATAACATTACCCCTCATATTAAATACACCTAAAACATAATCAGGTACACTTGGAACCCTAGTATATTCTATAGGTTTAATAATTTCTTGGATATTAAGAATTGGAATAGCGTATTCCTCATCTCCTACCACGAAACCAACAAGCTGAATAATATCCTCTTCTTTATCTACATCAGGTTCTGCAATTTGCGCTTGTTGTTTTTGCAAAACCTGGTTTAATTTATCATTCATCTTCTTATCCTAGTTTTAAATTTTTTCTAACTACATTTTCTAAGTACTCTGGAGAGTAAGGCTTAGTAATATACTCAGTCATTCCTACTTCCACACCTCTTAAGCGGTCTGATTTACTAGTTCTTGAAGTTACTGCAACAAGTGGGAGGTTTTTATATTTAGAATATTTTCTAATTTCACCTGCTAAGGTATAACCATCCATTCTTGGCATTTCAATATCAATCAACACAGCATCAATATCATGCTCGCCTGATTTAATTGTATTTAATGCTTCAACACCATTAGTTGCTTCTATAATACTTACACCTAGTGGCTCTAATGATTTTTGCATGATATTTCTATCCATTTTAGAATCATCCACTATAAGCACTGTATAATCACTTGGTTTTTCTTTAGTTGTTTTTTTAGATTGCGATTCAATTTGTGCTTTAATATCAACTTTAATTTCTTTAGCTATATCCATCATAGCAGCAACATCAATAATCAAAGTTACTCTACCATCACCACGGATAGTTGCTCCTGCTATACCTTGGATATTTTGCAAATACTCACCCATAGACTTGATAACAATTTCTTCTTGACCTACTAAAGTATCTACTATAATACCAAGCTTACTTTCTGCCACACCTATAACAACTACATAAGTTTGATCAGTATTTTCAAGCACTTGTTTTACGCCAAATACATCTGAAAGTCTTACTAAAGATAAAACCTCATCTCTTAAGCGAAGTACATTTTTACCTTCAATGGTATAAATATCATCAATTGGCACTCTAACTGTTTCAAGAACACTTGCAAGTGGAATAGCATAAAATTCTTCTTGAGTTCCCACAAGTAAAGATTGAATAATCGCCAAAGTAAGTGGAATTTTAAGCTTCATCACAGTGCCTTTTCCAAGCTCACTATCGATTTCAATCACACCATTTAATTTTTCAATATTAGTTTTAACAACATCCATTCCAACACCACGCCCTGAAACATTGGTGATTTTTGCAGCGGTTGAAAAACCTGGTTTGAAAATCAATGCAAATGCTTCTTTATCACTCATTTGATCAGCTTCACGCTCTGTGATTAAGTTTTTCTCTATTGCTTTTGATTTTAACACATCAGCATCTAAACCTTTACCATCATCGGCAATTTCAACAACGATATGATTTCCTTCGTTATATGCTTTAAGATTAACCGTTCCTTTTTCTGGTTTACCATTAGCTATACGCGTTGCTGGATCTTCTATACCATGATCACAAGAATTTCTAATCATATGCATAATAGGATCGCCAATTTCTTCTACAATAGACTTATCAAGTTCAGTTTCTTCCCCTGAAATTTCAAGCTCCATTTGTTTACCAAGTTCACGGCCTAAATCACGCACAACTCTTGGGAATTTATTAAATACTTTCGCAATAGGTTGCATTCTTGTTTTCATAACCGCAAGTTGAATATCTGTAGTGACAATACTAAGTTGAGAAACAACTTGATTTAATTCTTCTAAGAATTTTTCTCCATCATATCTTTCTTCAACATCATCATAAATTTTTAACAAGCGGTTTTTACCTAATACAAGCTCGCCAATTAAGTTCATTAAATGATCAAGTCTTTTAACTTCAACCCTAATTGTTTGATCCATATTTGCACCGCTGCTTCCACCACCTGCTGCAGGGACCTTTTTCTCAGCTGCTGCATTTTGTGCCTGTGGAGCTGGCTTACTTGGGGTTGGAGTTGATTCTTGAGTTTTTTTCTTTTCAGCGCGTCTTGCTTGATCTTCAGCTTTTCTTACTTTTAAAAGTCTTTCAATTTCAGCTTCAACTTCATCATCACTAAGTTTATTTACATCAACTTCAGGTTCTTCAGCTTTTGGCTCTTCTTTAACTTCTTCTTTTGGCTCTTCAGCCTTAGCCGGAGTAATTGATTCTAAACTTTCTCCTTCTGAAATTGCGGTTAATCTTGCACAAATTGGAGCTATATCAAGTCCGATTGCTGTATCATTTCCATTATCTCTAATAGAATTTAATAAAGTCTTCATCATATCAATAGATTCTAAAACTACATCCATTACTTCAGGAGTAATTTTAAGCTCATTATGTCTTGCTTTATTTAAAACATCTTCCATATGATGAGTAAGTTTTGTTAAAACATCAAAATTTAAAAAGCTTGATGATCCTTTAACAGTATGCGCAACGCGGAAAATTCTATTTAATAATTCTAAATCTTCAGGATTTGCTTCTAATTCAACCAAATCATGATCAATTTGCTCGACTAATTCAAAGGCTTCAACTAAAAAATCCTCAAGTATTTCTTGAATATCTTCCATTTTTACTCCTCACCTTTTTCATGTTTTGCTATGATACGAGAAATTTCAGCAAAGAAATCACTTGCATTAAATTTAACTAAATACCCATCTCCACCTGCTTCTTTAACACCTTTATCACTCATAAATTCATTTGATAAAGAAGAGTTAAATACGATAGGAATATTTTTAAATCTCTCATCATCTCTAACTTTTGCTGCAAAATGGAATCCATCCATTTGTGGCATTTCAACATCACTTACAATAATTTTTAAATGTTTATTTAAATCACTGCCATAAGTACTATAAAGCTCTTCTAGTTTATGTAAACCTTCAACACCATCTTTAGCTTCAATTACTTTAAGACCAATTTTATTTAGTAAATCTTTAACAAGTTTTCTTGCAGTTGAACTATCATCAAGTGCTAAAGCCATACCTTCGATTTTTTGAATTTTATCATCGTCAATATCAGTTTGCGGGGTATAAATTCCAAGTTCTTGCACTATACTTTCTAAATCTAGGATAAGTAAAACCTCATCTCCTTCGATCTTAGTTACACCAGTAATTTTACCTTTATCTAAACTACCCGCACTTGTTGCAAAAGTAGCTGGTTCAATATTTTTCCAATTAATTCTACGAATTCTTTTCGCCTCATGGACAATAAAACCGATTAAAACATTACTAAATTCAGTAATGATAACTCTAGGTTTTATATTTGTCATTTCTGGTTCTTGAATTTGCATCCATTTTGCTAGGTTGATTACAGGAATCACCACGCCACGAAGATCAAAAATACCTTCTACATATTCAGGTACTCCTGGAATTTCAGTCAAAAAAGGAATTTTAATGATTTCTCTAACCTTAGAAACATTTACACCATAAATTCCCTCATAGACTTTATCGTGGCCTTGCTTAAAGATGCGAAAATCAACAAGTTCCATTTCATTTGAACCTGTTTTAACGACATTCTCATCAAACATTATGCCTCCTTAAGTTCTATTTTGTGAAATCTGATTTCTGGCTCATATTTTACTATAAAAAAACTTTCCTTGTATGCAAAAGTAGCTAAATTTAGATATTTTATATCTTCATTTTTTAAAAATACATCTTGATGATAATGACCTTCTATTACAAAGCCTATATTATAGTGCTTTAAACGCTCTTTTACTAAAGCAGAAAAATGGGGAATTTTTCTAATAAGTTGTTTTTTGTTTTGATTTTTTAGAATTTTTTGAGTAATTCTTTCTTTACTAATAACATTTAAAAAATTTAAAAAAAGTAGCAAATAATGATTTCTCAAACTCTTTAAGCAAAACTGCAAAAAAGGTTTTAAAAAAATATCCCCATGGGCTAATTTTACTAAGGTTTTATCTTGAAATTCGCAAAGCAAGGGTTGTTGTTTTATACTAAAAACTTTCACTTTTTTAAAAAATTTAGCTAAATTAAAATCATGATTGCCTTCTAAATAAATGATTTCAATTTCATACGCAAGTTCTTCAAGTAAGTCTATATAAGCTTTTGCAAAATCATGCGTGGCCTTTACTTCATAAATTAAAAGATCAAATATATCACCCATTAAAAAAAGCTGTGGAGTTTGAATTTTTTTATTTTTTAAGGCTTGCAAAAACTCCCAAAAACCACGCCTATTTTTATTTTCATGCGCATCGGCAATAAAAATAGCATTTTCTTTTATAATTATTTTTTGCAAAAATTAAAATTCCAAAGCTTTGTATTCTATAGAAATGATTTCAAATTCACTCTCGCCTTTTGGCAAACGCACTTTAAAATCATCCCCTTCTTTTTTACCAAGCATTGCTTTAGCAATAGGTGAACTAATGGAAATATAGCCTTTTTCTAAATTTCCTTCATTTACCCCTACCAAAGTATAAGTGCTTTGTTTTTCACTTTCTAAATCCTCTACAACAACAGTTGAGCCAAATTTCACACTATCATGCTCATAAGAAGATGGATCGATGATTTGTGCTCTTGAGATCAAATCTCCAAGTTCAGCAATCTTTCCTTCTATAAAAGCTTGTTTTTCTCTAGCTGCGTGATATTCTGCATTTTCTTTTAAATCTCCATGGCTTCTTGCTATGTCTATTTCTTCTACTACTTTTGGGCGTTCAACTTTTTTTAAATGCTCTAATTCTTTTTCTAATTTCTCATAGCCGTATTTACTCATAGGTTCTTTTTGCATGATTTATCCTTATTTGATTTCATAAAGTATTTTAGCCAAATTTTTTGCACTTGCAAATTGCAAATATTCTTTTAAAAAATCTACTTTATCAAAAAATGCCTTATAATCGTATTTAAGATAAGCTTGATATAAATTTTCCACATTCACTTGCTCTTGTAAAAATTCAGGATTAAGCTCGCTTTTTCCTGCAAAATCTAAAAAGATATTTGCAAGGCCTATATGTTTGAGTTTTACAAAACATCTTGCGATAAATACATCAATAGCTTTAGCTTTATAAGCAAGCACAAAAGGCGTGCCGACCAAAGCTGCTTCAAGTGTAGCTGTGCCACTACAAATAAAAGCAAAATCAGCATTTTTTAGCACCTTTGGGGTGTTAGTTTGAATTTCAAAATTACTCATTTCTCCGTAAATTTCTAATCTTTTTAAATTAAACTCGGGTACGCAAAGGATTTTTTTACCTTTAAATTTAGTGCTTAACTCTCTAAAAATAGGCATCAAACGCTTTATTTCACTTTTTCTTGAGCCCGGTAAGAAAGCGATTACTTTTTCATCATCTTTTTTTGAAAATATAGAATTTATATCTTCTTTATTTTTAAATTCTTTTATCTCATCTAAAAGCGGATGTCCCACATAAGTGCTTTTACTAAAAAACTCACTATCAAAAGGTAAAATAGAAGCTAACGCATCAAAATGACTTTCTATGATAGGAATGCGTCCTTTTTTCCATGCCCAAACTTGAGGTAAAATATAATAAATTCTTTTTACTTTGGAATTTGCTTTTTTTAAAGCCTTTGCAAAAGGTAAGTTAAAGGCAGGAGAATCTATACATAAAATCGCATCAATTTTTTGAGCAAAACTTAAACTCACTAGCTCTTTTATGGCTCTTTTAGCTTTTAAAATGAGCGGCAAAACCTCTATAAAACCCATAGCACTAAACTCATGTGAGCTATAAAGTGGCTTGGAATTTAGACTAAATTCTTCACATAAATTCTCATCATAAATTCCCACTAAATCAAATTCTTTATATTCATTTTTATAAGCTTTTAAAACTTCTTTTAAATGTAAATTTGCTGATGGCTCTAAGGCACAAACTAAAAAGGTTTTCATTTTTTACTCTTTCTTACATCTTAAGGAAATATCATAACCGATTTTTTAATTCTCTAATAGTTTTATTTTAGTTTCACATTGTCTTAATTTCATTATTTGATAAGTTTATAAAATTTGATTACAATTTTATACCTGCTTAGTTTATATAATTAAAAAGGCAAGACAAAATCATCGTCTTTTGATGTAAAAGGAATTTGAGATATTTTCTCTTCAAGATTATCTAAAACAAGTTTTTGCATTTTGCCATTTAATGCTTTAAACCACTTATAAAATTTGTCCAATTCCTCGCACTTAATACAACTAGGATTTTGCTGTGTATAAAAATTATTTTTAATGATTATGTTTATAAGTTTAGAATTATTTTCAATATACTCATTAAAAGAATTTCTTTGAATAACCTTATCAATTTCTCCTAGAATTCCATTTATATCAGTATTTAATACAGGCTCTCCTATAAAAGAATCAACATAGCCAATAATATAATTTGAAAAAATATTATAAATCGCTTTATCTTCTTGGCTAATTTTTAAATTAACAAAATTTTCTTTGTTTAACTCTCTCTTTATGTCTGCAAAACTTTGATAACGAATTTTTTTTTCTTTTTTTATCATTTTATTTAAAATATCAAAATATTTAAAATTATGTTTATTTTCTGCCAAGTTATTGATAAGCCTATAAACCAAATCGCCCAAATAATAAATATCAGTTTGAATCGTATATTCCTTTTGAAAATACTCTTCTGGTAAAGTATCAACATCGTTTCTATTTATAATTGAATTTAAAGTATCCTCGTTTTTTTCTACATCAAAAATCTTCCCCAAGCCAAAATCAATAACTTTAACCACTCCATCATCGCCTATAAGAATATTTTTTTCTCTTATATCCCTATGTATAATGCCTTTTTCTTCTATATAAGCAAAGACTTCAATTAGTTGCATAAAAATAGAATTTAAATTTTCCAAGTTATTTTCATCATCAAAATACTCTTTGATATTTTTCCCTTGTATATACTCCATAATAATATAAGCCGTATGAGTATTTTCATAAGGATAATAATTAAAAATTCTGACTATATTTTTATGATTTAACTTATATAAAATCTTTATCTCATCTAAAAAATTTTTATAAAATCTCTTCTTATCATTTTCATCTAACATATCATCTGGATCATATTTTTTTACAACAAAAAGCTCATCGATAAAAACATCTCTAATCAATAAAACCTTACCAAACGAACCCTCGCCCAAAAAAATGATTTTTTCATAATCTTTTTGTTTGATAAATTTAATAATTTCTTGTTCCATATCAATACACCACTTTCAAGCGTTCTTTTAAAAAGCTTTCTAAATTTAAATAAATTTCTAAATCTATACCTCCAAAGCCATTAATATATACATTTTCATTTTGAGTATTTTTCAAAAAATTTAAAACTTCATCATCAAAATTTATCACATAAAAACTTTGTTCGCATTGATAAATTTTATCTTTTAAAATCATTTTTAGATCATTATCTAAGGTTTTACAATCTTGCAAAGTCAAATTTAACGCCTTTTCATACGGACTTAATTTTGCATGATTTATCAAATTTAAACTATCATTACCATCGCATACAAGCTCTGGTTTTTCCACCATAGAAAACACTTTAAATCCTAAGTCTAAATTTTTATCTGCATTTTCTTTTGCTATTTTTTCGCCTGCTCTTTTAACTCTTTCTATGGTTATATCGCTAATGACTGGGTTTTGACTACTTAGTTCGTTTTTACAAAAATCATAAGCAACTTTGCTTTTTTTCTCATCTATCTTTTCATCAAGTTGGACTAGGATAAATTTACGATTTCCATTATCTTGTGCATTTAGTTCCATAACTGCTTGTGCTGTTGTGCCACTTCCTGCAAAAAAGTCTAGAATAATATCATCTTTTTTTGCATTTGCAAAAAATATTTCTTTGATTAATTTAGTTGGTTTTGGATTTTCAAAAATCAATTTTCCATTAAATATATTTTCTATTTCTTCATTTCCATCTGAAGTCCAATATCCACTAAATATAGAATACATTTTAGATAAATTATCATCTTGATAAGAACAAATAAGATGAAAATTTGTATCTTTATATTGTTGTAGAAAATATTCACCACTATCAATTTTTGACTTTATATCATTATATTTTTTTTCACTAATCATTTTTTCTTTTAAAAAAATATCCAATTCTTCAAACATTAAATTTCTATGATCTATGACTTTTTTCTTATATTTTTTTAAAATTTCAACAATTCTCGGATGTCCATTATATTTACCATGAACTTTTCTTATTAAATCGTTATTAATATCTGCTTTTTCCTTATATTTAAAAAGTCCATTTAAATTTATTTTATCTTTTGTGTATATAAGTATATACTCATGTCCTTCATAAAAATATTTTGCTTGCCCTCCACCTGACTTTTTTTGCCAAATAAAACAAGAAACAAAATTCTCTTCTCCAAAAATCTCATCACAAAGTATTTTTAAATTTGCTTGTTCATTATCATCTATACTTATAAATATCACTCCATCTTCACGAAGTAAATCTCTAGCAAGTTTAAGTCGTGGAAGCATAAAGGAAAGCCATCCACTATGAGTTTTGCTTGATTTTATACTATTAAAAAACCTTAAAGTTTCACTTTCTATCTCAACTCCATTTTCATCGATTTCTAAAAGTCCTGTTTGTTTTAAAAGTTCTTTATAGTCTTTTCTAAAATCATCATTATAGATAAAATCATCATTTTTTGTATTGTAAGGTGGGTCTATATAAATCATTTTGATTTTTTCATAATAACTTTGCTTTAAAAGCTTTAAAGCATCAAGATTATCCCCTTTTATGATGATATTTTTGGTATTTTCAAAATTTAAACTCTGTTCTTTTTCAAATTTTAATTCATTGGTATTTTGAGTATTACATAAAGCATTTGCTAAAGCTTTACCAGCAAAAGTTAGCTCATAACCTTGGACTTTAGTATTTAAACCTAAAAGTTGCATAATTGCATTTAAATTTGGCACATTATCACTTATGGTTTGCGGGTAATTATGTTTTAAATGCTCTAAAAAATCATTTTTATTTTCTTTTGTATTGATTAAATTTTCTTTTTTTATATTATTAATATCTACCATTTAAAACTTCCTTTATACACTCTATGAATTTTTGTTTATTTAATCTTGTATTAAAAACAATATCTATATTTTCATTTTTTAAACTATCATTTAGATTTTTAAAAAATACTTTTGCATAGTCTATCTTTTTCTTTTCATTTGATGAAATATCATTTTCATCATCATAACCTTTACTTTCACATATAAAAAATATTTTTTTACCTTTATCATCTTCTAAAAAATAAGCAAAATCAGGTTCATAATTTTTATATGGAGTTGGAATGCTTAATTTTGGTAATTTCGCAAAAACTTTTATGGTTTTTTTTCTTATATTTTCGTTATTTTCTTTGATAATTTGTTTTTCTATATCAGAGTCATAAACCACACTTTCGTAAAGATAGTTTTTAGCTGGTTTTTCATCATCTATGTAGCGTCCTAATTTTTGCATATCTATATTGTCTATAATTTTGCCGTTTTCTACTAAATTCTCATAAGAATTTGAAAAAATATTTAAAGAAAATTCATAACTTAGACATTGCAATAAACTATGATGAAGATTATTTTTAATTATGTTTTTTAAACTATCAAAAGCTTTTTTAGGGGAATTTTCAAATTGAGTTTTATTTAATTTTTCATAAATCTTTAGCAAAAATTGCAAAGGAAATTTTTCGTTTTTACAAAAATTTAAAAATAAATTATGAATATCTTTATACAAACTAGCTTTATAATCAATCTCTTTTAAAATATCAATTTCTTGTGTGATTATGGTATTTTCTTGTGCGTTAAAAACTTTCTTTTCATAATACAAAATTTCTTTTTCTATTTTTAAAGCGTTAAATTCTTTTGCTATTGTTTCTATAAGTTCATTTTCTTTTATATTTTTATAAACTATATTTGCTTTTTTATTTATAATATCCCAAAGCTCTTTAAAATCTTTAGCTAGATTTGAATTTATTTTTATTTTTTTATTTTCTTTGTTTGCATTTATGATTTGCTTGTATTTATTTTGGGAGTTTTCATTAAGAATTTTTAATAAAACTTCAAATTTATCACCTAGAAGTTCTTTAATCTCATCATTATCTTTTATGTTTTCATATATAGGAGATATTATTTCATAATTACTTTGTTCTTCATTGTAAGTGATTAATTTTAATTTTTTTAAAATATAGACCAAATCATTAGCTAAATCTATATTCAAAAGATTTTCTAAAAAACTTTTTTCTAATATTTTATTATCAAAAGCAAAACTAGAATTTGTAATTTCCTTTTGCAAATTTTCTATATAGTTAAATTCTCTTGCACTAACTAAAATATCAAGATAATTAATATCATAAAATTTGCTATCATTAAAATCTAAATAACTATGGGTAATTCTTTTGCCTTTATCATTTACACAAAGTCTAAGTCCACGACCAACTTGTTGGTGTATGCTAATTTGCGAAGAAGAATTTGAAAGTTTGGTAAGGGTAAAAATATTTGGATTATCCCAGCCTTCTTGCAAAGCCCAAACACTAAAAATAAAACGCAAAG
Source organism: Campylobacter sp. IFREMER_LSEM_CL908 (assembly GCF_025771545.1). Lineage (NCBI taxonomy): Bacteria > Pseudomonadati > Campylobacterota > Epsilonproteobacteria > Campylobacterales > Campylobacteraceae > Campylobacter > Campylobacter sp. IFREMER_LSEM_CL908. The sequence continues at coordinate 85,852 of NZ_JAKMQK010000002.1, read as the reverse complement.
AAGTGTCAAATGAAAGTAATTTTTCTTTATCTTCTAAAATAAGTTTAACCCCGTAAGCTTCTTTTTCATCAGCACTCCCTTTATCGCCACTAAAATAACCTTGATGGACTTTTAAATTTCCATCTTCATCAAAATCTTTTTCCAAATATTCTCTATAAGATTTGTCTATTTTAGTTTCAAGTATTTGTTTTCTTTTTTCTTTATAAAGCTCTTCAAATTTATTTTTTATAAAAGGATTATCGCCTCTAAAATCTAAAATATTTGGTATAAAAAATAAGCTTAATGCTTTAATATTTTGTTTAAATAATTTTTCTTCTTTTTCAAAGTGTAAATTAATAGCATTTTGCAAAAGCCCTGTGATTTCTTCTTCACTTAAAACATAACTTTCTTTTTTTTCTATGATAATATCATTATCAAAATACGCTTTATTTTCTTTTACACTTTTTAAAATAGCATTATTTAAAATTTGACAGCTATCGCCTTTTTTGATTTTTATTTCTTGTTCTATGCCATTTGAAAAATAAGTAAAAGTAACTAAATCTCTTTTATATTCTTTTAAAAAAATATTTTTATTTTGAGTTCCTAAAGAACTTACTCTAACTTGCTTTACAAGATATTCTTTAAATGCCGATATAGAATCAAGACAATATACTAAATTGCTAAGCTCATAATCTTTTTCTTTTGGAAAAGTAGCTCCAAAACGAAAATAAATAGAATTTAATCTAGAAAAATACTCATTAAAGGCTTTACCTTTAAGCAAATGTGGTTCATCTATAATACTAATAGGCTTTAGATCTATGATATTTTCAAAAATACTTTTTGAATTAAATAAATTTTCATTGTTTTTGTTTAATATATTATCTTTTTTATCTATAGCACTATTTGTTAAAATCAACACTGAAAGCTCATCTTGATTTTTTATATAATGACTGATGATAGAATTTTGGCTTTTTGCATCTGTATAAAAATAAGCTTTTATGTGTTTTTTATACTGCACATAAAAATATTCTCTAGTAAGATCTATGTTTTGCTTTACGCTTTCTAAAATTGCTTTTCTTGGAACAAAAATAATGAATTTATTTTGTTTGTAAATTTTGTTAAGCTCAAAAATCAAATTTAGATAAGTAAAGGTTTTTCCTGTACCTGTTTCCATTAAAACATCTAAATTTAACTTATCGGTGATATTTTGTACCGGCAAGATTGTGGTTTTATAAAATTCTTGCAAACATTCTTTTAAATTATCTTGTTTTTTAAAATCAAAATCTTTTAAAAGCTCTATGATGTTGTTTATGCACTTTTCTTGATATTCTTGTTTTTCAAAAATCATTTTTTTCCCTAACAAAAACTAAAAAGACATTCTAACAAATTTTAACTTAGAGTTTAAACCCGCAAAAGCGGGTTAAATTTAATAAATCGGAGTTGCTTCAACAATAGCAGGAGCAAAGAAAAATAACTCTTTTAACTCTATCGGCACAGAAGGATTTACAGTGCAATCATCTAAGCCAAAACGATTTTCTATAGGTACGCGCGCTTCATAAAAGGTACTCATGCATTTTACCCCGCCATGAGTTAAAGATCTAATTTGTACAGCTGAACTTGTAGTAGGCATGATAGAAAAAACCGTTTGCATTTGCCCATCTTGTAAATCTTGCTTGCAAGATTTCACTCCAAAAGATTTTTCACTTAAGACAGCTAAACACACATCAGCACCTCTAGGGTTTATAAACTGCACATAGCCAAAAGGGCGTTGCACGGCATATCTATCTTTTTGTTTTAACGCATCGCTAAGAATTATCTCTTTTAAAAACCAATTTTGCTCTTCTAGTTTTTCAGAGCTATATCTAAAAGGACTAAGTGAAATTCCTGTTTCTAAAGATCTTATCGCGAACATAGGTGTAAAATCTTCTAAATCATCAAATAAAACTTCAGCTTTTAAAAAACTTAAAATAAAGCAAAATAAAATACAAATTTTTCTCATCATCTTCTCCTAAGGTCTTCTAAAATTTACAGGAAAATGATCCGAAGCTAAAAAAGTCCTAAGTCCTGCTACAGCTAAGATTGCAAGAATTCTAGGCGGACTATATAAAGATGTAGTGCTTGAATTTCCCGTAATCGCATAATCAATTGTATTGCCACCTGTTTGTGTAAAAGAAGGAGGTGCGACTATATTAATGCGAGATCTTAAATCCGGATCAATTAAATTTACAATAGTCCCAGGAGGTCTGTTGAAATCCCCTAAAATCATCCAATTAACCTGTGGCATATTCCTAAAGTGCATATCCACAGCACTTATAATAGCCCCTGCATCATTACCACCTCTTGATAAAGCGTGTATGCTAAAAAACGCATCATTTCCTATACGAATTCCTATAATAGGCCTTGAAGCAACGGTTGGAGGCGGTAAAACTATCACCTCATCAGCTCGCGTTCTACTCACAATAGCCATATTTACGCGATTTGCCCCAACATCAACTCTTGAGTAGTATATATAAACTGAATTTGGACGACTTGATGAGCCCAAATTCCACTCATACTCATGAATAGGAATGCCAACTCCCACGGGTTGAACTTGTCTTGGCGTCATTATAGCAGTGCTTGGTAAAACTCCTGCTTCTTGAACAGCCAAAATATCCATAGGATTAGCACCGGTTACAAGCTGTCTTATACTAATATTCCACTTACTTTCAGTAGAAGCTGATGCACCTTGTAAATTCCAAGTACCACTATTATAATTTTCCAAAGCAGCAAATAATAAATTAAAACTAAAAATCAAAAATACTATCTTTTTCATCATCACTCTCCCGTATAAGCATAAGGCGATCTTGTTTGAAAAGCAGGCGCACTAATGCTCCATTGTCTATCTAAATTTTTTTCTTTTGATTTCAAACAAGGTGTCAAATAAATACTATAATAGTCAAAATAAAATTCCTCCATTACATTTCCAACTGTCGTTTGTATACATTGTTGTGTTGCAAAATTTTGAATTTGATAAGCACCATTGCTCATAGGATATAATCTCCAAAATTGTGCAAAATTTGTCTGATCGCAAGGATAATGTACTATACCATTACCATAAGCATTTAAGCAAGTTAAAGTTTTTGCATTTTTAATCATCACAGTATTATTTGGAAATTCAATGAGTTGCCACACTCTTGCATCACCAAAAGATTTACTATCAAATAAATTATACCCCCATATCCAATTGCCTGGATTTAAAGCCCAAACCGTTAATGCAGCTCCATTTGGGTTCATAATAGTTACAAAATCGCTTACAAATCCTATATTTTCATACAAAGCATTTGAAGTAAATCCATTGCTTGATGTAAGCCTTGGTAATGGTCCTTTTACAGCATTATCTCCTTTAAAAGTATTGACTTTCATAAGAGGTGGCTCAAGCGGTATAGCTGGGATTTTCTTACCTTCCACTAAAGTTGGTGTTTTTTGTTTAGCCGGTGGAGTTGGATTTTTACCTATTTTCAAAGGATCTCCATCGCTAAATTCTCCAAAAGAACGCCCTAAAGGATTGATTTCTTTAGAAGAACATCCAACAAAAAAAGTTATAAATACGCTCAATATCATCATAAATCTAAGTTTTTGCATATTCTCTCCTTAAAAAATATAAATTTAAATATATTATCATAATTTTAAATAAATTTTGATAGAAAATATCATTTAATAAAATCTTCTTAGATTAATCAAATATTTTAAAAATGAATTGTTATAATTTTATTAATTTTAATCTAAAAAGGAAAAATTATGGATATTGTACAAAGATTTATAAATTACACTAAGATTAATACCACTACAAGTAGAGAAAATGGCACCAAAGGCATTATGCCATCAAGTCCTAATCAAATGGAGCTTGCAAAATTACTTGAAAAAGAATTACAAGAACTAGGTTTAAAAGACATCAAAAGAAGAGAAAACACCATCACCACAGCTCTTTTACCAGCAAACACTCCAAATGCTCCTAAAATAGCCTTTTTTGCGCATTTAGATACAAGTATGGAACAAACTAATGACACCAAAGCACAAATCACTAAGTATCAAGGTGGAGATATATGCTTAAATAAAAACTTAGATCTTTATTTGAAAGAAAGTGAATTTAAAGAGCTTAAAAACTACATAGGAGATGATATTATCCACACTGATGGCACAAGCTTGCTTGGAGCTGATGATAAAGCAGCCATTGCAGCTATTATGGATATGCTTGAATTTTTTGTTAAAAATCCTGATATTAAGCATGGTGATATTTATGCTTGCTTTTTACCTGATGAAGAACAAGGTTTAAGAGGGGCAAAAGCTTTTGATATAAAAGAAATTAATGCTGACTTTGGATATTGTTTAGATTGTTGTGAGATAGGAGAGTTTATTTATGAAAATTGGAATGCAGGAGATTGTGAAGTAGAATTTATAGGAAAATCTGCTCATCCTATGAGTGCTAAAGGAAAATTAGTTAATTCTTTACTTTTAGCACATAAATTTATCTCTATGCTTCCAAATGGCGAAGCACCTGAATACACAGAAAATAAAGAAGGATATTTTTGGGTTAAAGAACTCAAGGGAAATAGCGCTAAAACTATTTTAAAAATAGATATTAGAGAATTTGATGATGAAAAATACAAACAAAGAATGCAATTTTTACAAGATTTAAACGATAGTTTTAAAAAGCTATATGGAGAAGAAAGAATTAACATTAAGCTTAACGATCGTTATAAAAATGTCTTTAATAGTCTAAAAACAACCAAATCTTTGCCTATTAAACTTGCTTTACAAGCTTATGAAAATTTAAATATCAAAACTAAAATCATTCCTATGCGTGGAGGATACGATGGAGCGGTGCTTTCAGAAAAAGGCCTACCTTGTCCAAATATCTTTACTGGAGCACATAATTTTCACTCTATTTATGAGTATTTGCCTGTTAAATCTTTAAAAGCAGCGAGCAAAGTTATACAAGAAATCATCATCCTAGCCGCAAAATAAATTTAAGCCTTTTAAGGCTTAAAATTATAATAACACAAAAGCAATTACAACCACCGAAACAACACAACCTAAAGCAGTTCTTTTAACAATTTCTAAAGGACTAACCCCAGCTATAGCTGAAACGATAATGCAAGCTCCTAAAATAGGCGAAAGGTATCTTCCAAGCACTGCTGACATTGCCACTGCAGTACCAAGTTTAACTTGATCAAAACCAAGATCTTGAGCATGAATAGTTACAGCCTTGTTAAATGCCATAGCAGCAGCATCACCGCTACCTGTAATCATAGCCATTAAAAATGGTATAAAAGTTCCACCAAAACGCACATAATGCTGTTCATTTTTAAGCCATTCTATGATAATATCAATTACACCGCATGCTTTTAAACCCGCAACAAAAACACTAGCAGCTATGATAATCCCTATAATCTCTGCATAAGATTTTCCCATACCATTGAAAAACTCTTTAAAAATATTATCAGGCTTACTCATAGTTACTACCAAAGCTATAATCGCCCCTAAAAGCATGGCTTCAGCAACTCCAACTTGTTTTGTCCATGTTAAAAACTCATAATCATTTAAAGGACTTGCGCCTATGATTAGTACAATCAAAGGCACTAAAGGCATAAGCGCATAAAATACATTTACTTTTTCAATATTATCTTCAGTCTTGTTTTGATTAGCCACTTCAAAAACTTGCCCTTTTTGATAATCTTTAAAAATCACTGCCATAATCATCAAAGAAATCATCACTATCACTCCTGCTGTTAATGCATTTGGAGTTTGAGTTAAAACAATTTCTTGTATATTTTTCCCTGAAATTTCAGAAATCAAAGCCGTATGAGAAACACCTGGACTTAAAATTCCTCCTATAGTTCCACAAAGCACTGTTGCTGCTGCCATGGCAGGTTTTATACCCGAAGCCATTAAAAGTGGTATTAAAGTCGCACCAACTGCAGCTGAACATCCTGCCGCTGAAGGTATAGCTATAGCGATAAAAAAAGTCACCATAAAAGCAAGTGGGATTAAGAAAAATCCTACATTTTTCAAAGGTGTTGTAAGTATTTTAACCAAATGTTTATCACATTTAGTCACTTTCATCACAAAAGCAAAGCCCATACTCGCACAAATTGCCTTAATCAAAGCAGGTTACACCATAGCATGTGTAAAAGCACTCAAAGCTTCAATGGGCTTAAGTGAAATCAAACATAAAATAAAACCAACACTAATTAAAGCTGTTTTTGTTTCTACTTTTTTAATAAGCAAATAAACCACAGCCACAATACCAAAAATCGCAGCTAAAAGATAAAAAGTTTGCATTTTTCTCCTTTAGATTTTAGTTATTTGATTGACTTTTAAATATTCTACATTAAAAGGATGACTTAGCTTTAACACATCATGATAACCTATGATTTTTAAGCTATCATCTTGCACTTTTAATGCAGAACCCTCCGGTATAGCATAAACAATGTCTTTTGGATTAGTTAACAAAAACTCTTCCAAACGCTCTTCTCTACTTTCTCCGTTGTGTCCAGGAATTTTCCCGCCAATAAAATGTGGGTTGATTTGACAAGGAAAAACCCCTAAACTATCAAAACTTTTTGGCATAACAATAGGCATATCATTAGTTGTTTTTATGCTAAGGCCTGCTATGTTTGAGCCTGCACTCCAACCTATATAACAAGCCCCTTTTTCAATACACTCTTTTAACACTTCAAGCAAATCGTTTTCATATAATTTATGCAAAAGCATAAAACTATTGCCACCACCTACTAAAAAAACCCTTGCATTTAAAATCGCTTCTTTTAAATTTTCAAAATGGTGTAAAGATTTGATATTATCTTTTTTCAAGCCTTCTTTTACCCTAGCTTCATAAGCATCATAAGTCCTTCTAACACCCGCATAAGGTATAAAAAGAATTTCTTCATCTTTCATGGAATTTTCTTTTAAAAAATCATCTATAAATTCTCTAGTATGACTTAAATAAGCACTATCTTTATAGCCAGAAGCACTAAAAAGTAAAAGTTTTGACATCATTCTTTCCTTTAAAAAATTAATCAAAACTATAATTTTAATATTTAAAAAATGAAAAAACAATTTAGTAATAAAAAAATATTGTATTACTTGTGTTAGAATTTAAAAAAGGAAAAAACATGAAAGAAATTTTAATAACAAACGATGATGGCTATGAAAGTGAGGGTTTAAAAAAGCTTATAAAAATGCTAAGAAAGCATTTTAAAGCTAAAATTACCATAGTAGCTCCTGCTAGTGAAAAATCAGCATGCTCACACTCCATAACGCTAACTAAGCCTTTAAGATTTCATAAGGTTGGTAAAAGATTTTACAAGCTTGATGATGGCACGCCTGCAGATTGTATTTATCTAGCTTTACATGCTTTATATAAAAAGCGTTTGCCTGATCTTGTCATAAGTGGAATTAACAAAGGTGCTAATGTAGGCGAGGATATAACCTACTCAGGAACTTGCGCAGGTGCTATGGAGGCTGTGCTTCATGGAATTCCCGCCATTGCTTTATCGCAATTTTACAAAGATAATCAAAAAGAGCTTGATTATAAACTTGCTTTAAAACTTACTAAAAAAATAGTCAAAAATATCTTTGAAAAGGGCTTTCCTTTAGATAAAAAAGAATTTTTGAATATCAACTTTCCTTCTAGCAAAACAGCCTTTCAAGGCTTAAAAATTTGCAAAGCAGGTAAAAGAATTTATAGTTATGAAGCACACTCAAATACAAATCCAAGAGGTGTAGAATACTACTGGCTAGCTGCTGCTAATCTTGATCATGAAAATGAAAAAGACTCAGACATAGCACTTTTAAAACAAGGCTATGCCACAATAACCCCTATAATGCTTGATCTAACAGCTTATAAACAAATGAAAAATCTCAAAAAATGGATGAAAAATGGATAGATACACGCGTATAAAATGGCTTGTTAATGAAGAAAATTTTATTAAATTTCAAAATACTAAAGTTTTAGTTTGCGGACTTGGTGGAGTTGGTGGAATTTGTGTTGATGCACTTTTTAGAAGCGGCTTTAACAATCTAACATTAATCGATGCGGATAAATTTGAAACTACTAATCAAAACCGCCAACTTCATAGTGAAAATATAGGCGAGGAAAAAGCTAAGGTTTTTGAACGCATTTACAATGCCAAAGGTATAGTTAGTAAAATCGACGATGAGTTTTTGAAAAGTTTTAATTTGAGTGAATTTGATCTTATCATCGATGCGATTGATGATATACCTGCTAAGGTTGCTTTGGCTAATTTACTTGATTTGAAAAAGCAAATTTTTATCTCATCAACCGGTGGAGCTAGAAAGCTTGATCCAACGCGTATTAAAACGACAAGCATATTTAAAACACATGGCGATGCCCTAGCTAAAAAATTCCGTTATGAGCTTAGAAAATCAGGCTTTAAAGGGGATTTTGATGTGGTATTTTCAGATGAAGAAGCTCATTGTAAAGATCTTGGCTCATTTATGGGTGTAACAGCTTCTTTTGGACTTGCTCTAGCTTCTTTGGCTTTAAGGAAAGTGCTTGATAAGAAAGCTTGATATAAAAGACTTAACTCCTTGTATCAAGCTTTTTAAGCAAAGCGTATCCACTCTTTGTAAAAACGATTATACAAAAGAACAAATTCGTGCTTGGATTAATATAAACCAAAAAGCTTGGGAAGAAAAATTCCAAAATCAACTAGGTTTTATTTATGAAGAAAAAGGCCAAATTGTATCTTTTATAAGTATAAATTCAGAAGAAAAAACACTCGATCTTTGCTTTACTCATGCAAACTATGCTCATCAAGGTTATGGTAAAGCTTTATTAGAATTTGCTCTTAAAAACTACCCTTATAGTGAAATTTATACTTTTGCTAGTCTTAGCGCTAAAAATTTCTTTTTAAAAGCAGGATTTAAAATTATCAAAGAAAATATTGCTATAAGAGATCAACAAGAATTAAAAAATTTTTTCATGAAAAAGAAAATAAAACAATTTTAAAAAAGCAAACAAAATGCATTTTATCTGCTTCTACTTTAAAATTTTCAATGTCTTAATTACACTCAATAAAGGTATTATAAAAGATAATAATAAATTTTTCACTACAAAGGTAAAAATTATAAATATCATCAAGCTAAGTGAAAACACAAACTGGAATTTAAAACAATATAGACAAATTGTAAGTTTTATAAAAAGTAACAAAATTTACGCTTTTGTCTTAAATATATAAATGTAAATGATTTAAAAAAGCTTTACCTAAGAGAAGAAGTAGTAAAACTATATCTAGATCAATTATAAACAAGGATTTTATATGTTAGCTTTAAGCACTCATTTTTTTTGGCTACTTCTTTGATATTGCTTTCATTTGATAAAGTCAAAATTTCGTATATTTTTTTACTCTTTTCAGTCTTGTTGGGATATGTATTTAAAATTATAGATATAACTTTTATAGTGATTAATGTATTAGTTTTTATAACGGCTATATTGTATCAGTATAAAAAAATTTTCATATTAGAAATAGCTTTATTTATCTATGCTTTAGCTTTATTTCTTCATTTTATCCCTGGTGTAAATAACATCAAAGTTTTAGATCAAGTTTATGCAAGCACAAATAGCGCACCTTTTAATCTTTACTTTAGTATTGACAAACCACTAGGGGTTTTTATACTTTTTATACTTTTTCCTATTTTATTTAAAAACACAAACTACACCAAAGCTTCAGCGATAAAATGGAGCTTATTGCTTTTATCTCCTATTCTTTTGCTGTGCGTGCCTTGGTATTTGGGTGTTATCAAACTAGAAATAAGCATACCATCATGGATTTTATATTTTTTATTTTCAAATCTTTTGTTAGTTGCTTTAGTAGAAGAAGCTTTTTTTAGAGGTTATCTCCAACAAAGACTTACACAATTTATTCACCCCAATCTTGCTTTATTAATCGCAAGCATAGCTTTTGGATTAGTGCATTATAAAAGCGGTGTTTTGATGATTGTATTTGCTAGTGTTGCAGGTGTGATTTATGGCTTAGCTTATAAATACTCAAAAAGCTTATGGATGAGCGTATTGTTTCACTATGGATTAAATTTAATCCATTTGATATTTTTTACCTATCCATTTTACTTAAAACATTAGCGATTATAGTTTTCTAACTAGAAAAAATAAAGGATGATAAGTCAAGGTATTTTGAAATTCTTTTTCATAGTTTTTTAAAAATGCCTTGCTTATAAAAAATTTATCACTCAAAGCATTTACTCCGCTTAATTTCAAATGCCTAAAAAGCTCCAAAGTATCATCAAATTTTAACTCTTTTAACTCTTCTTTTGCTTTTATGATCTTAAAATTTTTAGAAAGTTTTTGCCTAATTTGCTCTAAAGTTAAATATTCAAGTGATAAATTAGTGCTTTGTTTTATTTGAGTGAAATTTTTTTCTCCAAAAGTAGAAAAAAGCAAAATACCATTTTTATTTAGCATGCTTGCAAGATTTTCTAAAAGCTCATCTATCTTTAGCCACTGCATGCAAGCATTTGAAGCTATAAGATCAAATTTTTTCGTATAAAAATGATGATTTTTAAGTTCATTCATATCAAAAACACCAAATTCATCAAACTTACAAGTATTTTCAAAAGGATAAATATCATTTAAAAAATAATGCTTAAATTTAATACACTCTTGCAAAGCCTTACTAAAAACCCCTACTCCACAGCCAAACTCAAATACCGCTTTAAAATCGCTCAAATCATTCTCACTAAGCATTTTACAAAGCTCTTTAACCATGTCTTTTTGCACTGGTGTATTTGCGCTATAAGTATCTTTTGCTCTTATGAAAGTTTGCAAAGCTCTTCCCAAGTGTGGTATTTAAAAAATGCAAAATGTGGCTCATCGATAAACATTGCCTTTTCTTTGAAAAAATTTAAAACATGCTTTGGTGGAAAGATTTTATCATCTTTGCTAATTATCGCTTTATCCCAAGTGAAATTTTCATTTAAATCCTTAGTGCAAAACTCATATAAGCTTAAAAGTTCTGCTTTTAAATACTCGTTTTTTTCAAAGTAAAATTCATCACTTAAACTCATTCTTTTTTCAAGCAAATTTGCTTTAAAATCCTCTAAAGCAAATCTTTTTATCGTAAGTTTAAAAATGGCTTTTTTAATCCCAAATTCATCATTTATAGGTAAATTTGTGCCATTTATGGCTATTTTTTTATAAAAATTTATATCTTTTAAAATTTTACTCGCCACGCAAACCCCCATAGAAAAGCCAACAAGAGTGATTTTTTCAAATTTATTAAAATCAATTTCCCAATCAAAACTCGTATAATCATACACCATTAAAACATTTACATCACTTTTTAAATGCGTAAAATGGCTAAAATGCGAGCAAAACCCTGAAAAAAATAAAATCAACTCAGATGAATTTGCATTTTCATGTAAAAAATGAGTTTTCAAAGTACCTCCAAAACCTTTTCTAAGTCTTTTTTCACTAGCCCAGCATGCAAAGAAAAGCGAATTCTAGCTGTATTTTTAGCTACGGTTGGCTCTTTAATAGCAGGTGCGAAAATACCATTTTCTAAAAGCTTTTGTGAAATTTCACTAGCTAATGCATTTTGCCCTAAAATAAAAGATATCACATAAGCCTCACCTAAAACTACACCTTTACTTGCTAAAGCATTTTTAAACCAAGTACTTAACTCTAAAAGCTCTTTTCTTTGAGCATTAAATTCATGCAAATGCTTAAAAACATGCAAAGTCCAAGCTACATTGATAGGCGCAATAGCAGTTGAGTATATAAAAGCTCTTGCTTTATTGATAAAAAAATCTTTTTCATTACTTATCATGCAAGCTCCCATGGAAGCTATGGCCTTACCAAAGGTAAAAACTAAAAAATCCACTTCCTTTTCTAAGCCCAAAAATTTCACATAACCCAAACCATCATCTCCAAAACAACCTATGCTATGAGCTTCGTCAATATAAATTTTGATATTTTTAAACTCTTTTTTTAAATTTATGAATTCTTTTATAGGCGCAAAATCTCCATCCATACTAAATAGCGCTTCACTTATGATGATAATATTTTCAAATTCTTTATAATGTTTTTGCACTAAACTTTGCAAATGCTTTATATCATTATGCTTAAATCTTATAAATTTAGCCCCACCAAGCCTTAAACCATCGATGATACTTGCATGCACTTGTTTATCTGCTAAAAACAAAGTATTTTTAATGCTTGCTAAAGCTTGCAAACAGCTAACATTTAAGGCATAGCCGTTGTTAAAATGCAAGATTTTTCTGCCTAGCTTAGCTTCTAAAAAGCTTTCAAATTCATCAAAAATCGCATAATTTCCACTCAAGCTTCTTGAGCTTGAACTAGAAAATTCAAATTCTTTTAAATGTGTTAAAAAATCTTGCTTCAATGCTTTTTCATTGCTTAAATTTAAATAATCATTGCTTGCTAAATTCAGCAATTTTTGCTCATTATAAATAACATATTTTCCCTCATGTTTTAATGAGCGTAGAATTCTAAAATTATCTTGTTGTTTTAACTCATCTAAAATTTGTGCAATTTGCATACTCAACCTATTGTTATACTATTTAAATATTTAATTATACAAAAAATGTTAAAAGAAGTGATTGTTATTTTTAAGATAGCACATAAGCTTAATTGTAGTATCATTAGTAATAAAAATCAAAGAAGTAAAAATGAATTTAAAAGAACTAGACTTAAAACACATTTGGCACCCTTGCACGCAAATGAGCGATCATGAGTTTTTACCTTTAATACCTATAAAAAAGGTCAAGGGAGTGTATTTGTATGATTTTGATGAAAAATCCTACATAGACTGCATTAGCTCTTGGTGGGTAAATATCTTTGGCCATTGTAATGAATATATCAATGAAAAAATCAAAGATCAACTTCAAAATTTAGAGCATGTTATACTTGCTGGTTTTTCACATGAGCCTATCATAAAGCTTTCACAAAGACTTTGCAAGCTTTTACCTTTTGATAAATGCTTTTTTGCAGACAATGGTAGTTCAGCCATAGAAGTGGCTTTAAAAATGAGCTTTCAATACCACTTAAACAATGGCTCTAAAAAGGATAAATTCTTATCGCTTAGCAATTCTTACCATGGAGAAACCTTAGGTGCATTAAGCGTTGGCGATGTAGCACTTTATAAAAAAACCTATGAGCCTTTACTTTTAAAAAGTATCACAACGCCTGTGCCAACAAGCAAGGATTATACAAAAGAACTTGAAATTTTAGAAAGCATTTTAAAAAATCATCATCATGAAATTTGTGCTTTTATACTTGAGCCTTTACTTCAATGTGCGGGCAATATGCATATGTATGAGCTTGGGTATTTAGATGAGGCGGTTAAACTTGCTAAAGATTATGGCGTGCAAGTGATATTTGATGAGATAGCCACAGGTTTTGGACGCACAGGGGAAATGTTTGCGCTTGATTATTGCTCACAAAGTATTGATTATATATGTCTTTCTAAAGCTATCACGGGTGGGTATTTACCACTTTCAGTGGTGCTTACTAAAGATGAAATTTATGAGAAATTTTATGATAGTTATGAGAGCCAAAAGGCCTTTTTACACTCTCACTCCTACACAGGTAATGCCCTAGCTTGTGCAGCGGCTAATGCGACTTTGGATATTTTTGAAAAAGAAAATATCATCACAAAAAATAAAATCAAAAGTGCTTTTATAAAAACTCAATGGGAGAGTTTAAAAGAATTTGACTTTTTAGGAAATTTTAGAAATTTAGGCATGGTAAGTGCATTTGATATACAAAAAAGCAAATATCAAAGAGCAGGACTTGAAGTCTTTCAAAGAGCCTTAGAAAAAGGCTTGCTTTTAAGACCACTTGGAAATACAATTTATTTCATGCCACCATATGTTATAAATGAAGATGAAATTGCTTATATAGTGCAGTCTTTAAGAGAGATTTTCAAGGATTTTTGAAAGTTTTTCACACACTTTATCATCAAATTCTATGATAGGAATTTTAGCATAATTGCTTATAAAATCCTTGCTAAAAGTATCTTGAGTTTTTAAGATTAAAGCAAGGATTTTAATATCTCTTTGTTTTAGTGCTTCTATGCTTAAAAGTGTGTGATTGATACTTCCTAGATAGTCTTTTGCGACTAAAATCGTAGGGTGCTTAAACGCACTCATATAATCAATCATTGTTTTTTCATCATCAAGGGGCGAAAAAAGCCCACCAGCTAGTTCGATAATGAGTTTTTCACTTTGTGGAATTTGTATATCAAAAGCTTTATAATTTAAATTCTCTAAAATCCTACCTTTGTGCGGTGAAGCAGGGGTTTGTAAAAACACACCTTCTTTGAAAATCTTAGTTTTTGGGCTAAACTCAGCTACTACCTCACTATCTTTTGGCGTGCCTGCTTGGATAAGCTTAAAATAATCAAAACCCAATTCTTTACAAATTCTAGCACTTAGATAAGTTTTGCCAACATCTGTGTCTATACCGCTAATGTATATTTTCATTTTAAACCTATGAAAGTATTTTTAAACCCACGGTGCAAGCAATGATAAGAGCAATCAAAAAAAGCTTTAAAAAGCTTTTGCTTTCTTTATAAAACAGCACCCCTATGATAACCCCGCCTGCAGTTCCAGCTCCTGTCCATATAGAATAAGCCACACTCATAGCAATACTTTGCATGCTAAGGCTTAAAAATCCAAATGAAAAAGCAAAACACACTATCAAAGCTAAAAGATAAAGCTTATTTTTAGTGCTTACAAGTTGTTTCATAATAATCACGCCAAAAATTTCAAAAGCAGTCGCCAAAAACAAAAAGAACCATTCCATTACTTAGCTTCCTTGCTAAGGATTTTAAGGCCTATGATACTTAAAAGCAAAATGGCTATTAAAGTAAGCTTGGTAATAGAACTTGGCTCATTGAAAATAAACATCTCATTAAGCACCACTCCAACCGTGCCAATACCTACAAAAACACTATAAGCAATACTTACTTCAAGTCTTTCACAAGCTTTTAAAAAACATGTAAAAGATATACAAACTCCAATGGCTGTTAAAGCATAATGCCAAATTTCAGTAGAGTATTTTAAACCACTTACCCAAAAACACTCAACCAAACCACCTAAAATTACCATAAACCAACCAAAATTAGAGCTTATTTTTGTTCTTTCAATCATAATCTACCTTTTTTAAAAGTGCAAATTATAACCAAAATTACAAAATAATAAGCTCCTTGGTATTAAATTTTCTTACTTTCTACCTCTTTTAATATATCTTGAGAAATATCCCCTACTTCTTTAGTAGTTTCATTAGTAAAATTAGCTATTTTTACATTTTCTTTTGTGACATCTTCTAGTTGAATTATCGCATCATTGATTTGTGAAATACTTTGAGTTTGTTCATGCATTGATATAGAAACATCATTAACACTTTGAACTAAAATATTTACATTAGCTTCTATCTCACCTAAACTTCTTTCTGTCTTTTCAGCCAAATGACGCACCTCATCAGCAACCACAGCAAAACCTCTGCCATGTTCGCCCGCACGAGCAGCTTCTATGGCAGCATTTAATGCTAATAAATTTGTTTGTTCTGCTATATCCTTGATCACATTTACTACTTCTTTAATATTTTCAGCTTGAGAAACAACCTCTGTAGTTTTACCTCCAACATTTTGCATAGAAATGTTTATTTGCTCTACTGCTTTTATGGATTTTTCCAAAGAATTTGATTGAGAATAAGTTCCATCAACAAGTTTTTGCATAAATTCTTCTAGTTTTTCACATTGTATAGTTAGTTTATGTGCAAATTTAGAAGAAGAAATCAACATCTTTTTGATTTCTGAACCTAAAACATTTGTTGTTATTTCTACACTTCCTTTTGCATTTTCAACTTGTGTTGAAAAATCTAAAGCCTTATAACTTTCAAGCACTCTATCAAGCTCGTTGATGTTTGATCCTATTTTCTCTTCTAAAATATCAAGTAATTCATTTAATACATTTTTTAACTCTATTAGTTGAGGATTTATAGGATCATTATCAATTCTAACAGATAAATCTCCAAGCTCTATCTCTTTCAACTTTTGAACACTTTCAAACACAGCCTTCTTATCTTGCTTTAAATTCTTTTGGATATTTTTTATACCATTATTGATTTCTTTACCAATAATAGCAAATTCATCATTTCCTTTGATATTTAAATCTATATCTTTCATATCGCCTTTGTAGTTTAAACTTTCAAAAAAATCTTCTAAAGCTTCTTTAATAAATATAATTTTCTTAAGAAAATGCTCTATCATACCACCCAAAATAACGATAATAACAAGGACAAAAATCACACCAAATATAACTTGGGTAATTAAAAGTCCGTTTAAAACCTCATCATAATCACTCAAAGCATTAGAAGAACACAAAGTTAAAGAATTTTCTCCCATAATACACACAGCTAAGCGTTCTTGACCTTTAAGTTTATACAAAATCAAATCAGTAGTTTCATTTGGAGTTACACTTGCAACATTAACAAAATTTTTTAACACTTCTTTAACTTCATTGTCTTCATAAAAATCTATATTAGCAGAAGAATGAGCTATCATTTCCTTTCTTTCATTGATTAAAAACACATTATTACTTGCAGTAGTTTTTAATCTTCCAAAAGCATTGCGTATATCATCTAGAAAAAACTCACCTGCTAAAACTCCATAAAATTTCCCATCAATAACAATCGGAATTGACACTGACAAAGCTATTTTTTTAGTTACGACATCTAAAAAAGGTTCTGAAATGCTTACCTTATTTTTATTTTTTGCATTTTGATACCACACGCGTTCTCTAGCATCAAAACCATCTTTTTCTTGATTTAAAATAAAATGTTTTCCTTTAGAATTAATATCTACATCAATTAAGCTACCATCTTTTTCATACCCAACATAAATAGCATTAAAAGAATAAAAACCAAACATCTTTTCTAAAAAAGAACCAATATATTCCTCACTTACATTTTTATGTTCAATAATATTTGCAGCGATTTTTTTAATATTCTCTATCTTAGTATTGAAGTATAAATCTGAAAAATTTTTTCCATTTTTAACACTTTCTTGCTTTCCACTTACAATACTTTGAAGAATATCCGTTTTAGACGAATAATAATTTAGTCCAACAAAAATACCAAATCCAACAACCAAAATCAAAGCTGTGAAAAATGATATTTTCTTAGCTACAATAGTTTTAAACATTAAAATACCTCCTAATTTTGCAATAAATATAAAAACATTTTAATTAATTTCTAAAAAATTTTTCAAAAATAACACCTATAAAAATAAAAAGTAGAATTTTTGTCCTAAAAATACTCATTTATTAATTAAATTTTAGTTATATTTAATTTTTATTAAATATAATAAATAATTTTAAAAAAGGAGTAAATAATGAAATTTTTAACCTGTAGTAAAAGAATTTTATTGACATTAACTAGTTTAATATTTTTACTAAGCAATAATGTCTTTGCAAAAAATTTTGAACCTATCATCGTTATACATGGTGGAACAAGTGGCTTAGGACTTACCAAAGAAGAATTTGCCAAAAGAGAAAAGGTAATGAAAGAATCTTTAAAAGCAGGTCAAAGCATACTTGAAAAAGGAGGAAGCTCGGTTGATGCAGTTATAGCCGCTATTAAAGTAATGGAAGATAGTCCTGAATTTAATGCTGGGAAAGGTGCTGTTTTTACCTCTGATGGATTTAATGAGCTTGATGCATCTATAATGGATGGAAAAAATTTAAAAGCAGGCGCAGTTGCTATGGCTAGGACGATTAAAAACCCTATAGAAGCAGCAAGACTTGTTATGGAAAAAACACCCCATACTTTAATAGCGGGCGAGGGTGCTGATAAATTAGCCAAAAAACATGGCTTAGAAATAGTAGGACAAAAATACTTCTTTACAGAGCACAGATACAAACAACTTCAAGAAGCTAAAAAAAGCAAGGAAGTTTTATTAGATAGTGATAAGGCAAAAGCTCATCTTGGTGTAAGCACCGAGCCATATTTAGGCACAGTAGGTGCAATAGCTTTAGATAAAAACGGCAACCTAGCAGCAGGTACAAGCACAGGTGGCACTACAAATAAAATGACAGGACGCATTGGGGATTCTCC
Source organism: Campylobacter sp. IFREMER_LSEM_CL908 (assembly GCF_025771545.1). Lineage (NCBI taxonomy): Bacteria > Pseudomonadati > Campylobacterota > Epsilonproteobacteria > Campylobacterales > Campylobacteraceae > Campylobacter > Campylobacter sp. IFREMER_LSEM_CL908. The sequence continues at coordinate 67,716 of NZ_JAKMQK010000002.1, read as the reverse complement.
TATCATAGGAGCAGGAAATTATGCAAATAATGACTCAGTAGCAATTTCTTGCACAGGAACAGGTGATATTTACATAAGAGTAGCTGCAGCTCATGAAGTTGCGTCTTTGTATAAATACAAAAAACTTTCAGTGCAAAAAGCAGCCCAAGAAACCATCAAACAAGTTGCAAAACTTGGTGGTACAGGCGGAATTATTTCAATAGATAAAAATGGAAAAGTTGGTTATGCTTGGACTAAAGATAAACTTGGAATGTATCATGGACAAGCAAAAATCGGCGAAGAGCCAAAAGTATTTTGGCCGCTTGGAAATTAACGCAGTTTAACTTTTTTAATGCCTCGAAGTTTAAAAATCTTTGAGGCTCCACTTTCAAAAAACTTTTCATCTACTATTTTATCTGCATTTTGCATAGCCCAATTTAGATCAAATTTTTTTCCATGAATGTTTGCAGAAGTAGAATAAAGCCAATCAAACTTTTTTAAAAATTCCTCATGAGTGCAATCTTTCACAACGCGTATTGCTTTAGAATTAGGATATAAAAAAGTAGTTTTTTTGGATTTTCTAATAGTATTTTTAAAATAATTTGGCACTCTTGTAAGTTTTTTAAGCTCACTAAATTTAGCCGTAGTAATTAAACAATCTTGCTTTAAGGGCCTTTTTTTTAAAGTATTAAGGGCTTTTAAGTCCTTACTTAAAAACCCTGCTGTTGTATCAGTTTGAGCAAGATAAATCATGTTTTTAAGTATTCTTGTAAGCTCTTTACTTCAAGACATGATTTATTTTGTATAGCTTTGATAGCTTTAATCCCCGCATAAGCTGCTCTTAGATTTGTAAAATATGGGATTTTAAAGCGTAAAATATTTGCTCTAATTTTTTTAGTGTCGCCTTTAAAACTATGCTCATCGCTAGTATTTATAGCAAGTTGAATTTGAGAATTTTTTAATTTATCCTCTACATTCGGGCGTCCTTCAGAAATTTTATGCACAAACTCACACTCCAAGCCCGCTTCTTGTAAAACTTTATAAGTTCCACTCGTAGCAATGATTTTAAATCCTAGCTTAATATACTCATTAGCTAAATCTACTGCATATTTTTTATCTTGCTCTCTTAGTGATAAAAACACATTACCACTTTCTGGTAAGAAATTTGAAGAAGCAAGTTGGCTTTTTGCATAAGAGTTATCAAAATCTTTACTTACTCCCATAACTTCACCGGTTGAGCGCATTTCAGGTCCAAGCTCAAGATCGCTTCCGCTAAGTTTAGCAAAAGGAAATACCACTGATTTTACACTAATATGTTTTGGCTTTTTAGCTCTTAAAATTCCGTTTTTTTCCTCTACCACTTTAAAGGTGTCATAAAATTTCAAGCTTTCTCTTAAATTTCCTTGCCACATCACGCGTGTTGCAACCTTAGCTAAAGGAATTCCTGTGGCTTTGCTCACAAAAGGCACGGTTCTACTAGCTCTTGGGTTTACTTCTATCATATAAAGTTTATTATCATAAATAGCAAATTGTATATTTAAAAGCCCTACTACACCTAAATTTAAAGCAATATTTTTTGTTTTGTGCTCAATCATTTCAAGCATAGCTTCATCAATATTTACAGCAGGTAAAGAGCAAGCACTATCACCTGAGTGAATTCCTGCTTCTTCAATATGCTCCATAATACCTGCTACATAAACTTCTTTTCCATCACTTATCGCATCTACATCAAGCTCAGTTGCATTATCTAAAAATTGATCGATTAATACCGGAGATTTATCACTCACATCTACTGCTTCTTGCATATAAAGTCTAAGCTCACTCTCATCATGCACTACACGCATTGCACGACCACCCAAAACATAACTTGGTCTAACAAGCACAGGATAACCTATCTCATTTGCTTTTATAATCGCTTCTTCTACACTTATGGCTGTACCATTTTTAGGTTGATTTATACCTAGATCTTCAATAAATTTAGCAAATTTCTTTCTATCTTCAGCTAAATCTATTACCCTTGCACTTGTTCCTATAATCTTTGCTCCAAAAGCACTAAGGCGTTTTGCAAATTTAAGCGGAGTTTGACCACCAAAATGCACTATCACTCCATCGGGTCTTTCTCTATCAATAACCGCTCTTAAATGCTCAAAATCAATTGGCTCAAAATACAAAATATCGCTTGTATCATAATCTGTTGAAACCGTTTCTGGGTTACAATTATACATTATAGTTTTTACACCCATATCTTTTAGAGCAAAAGAAGCATGCACGCAAGCATAATCAAACTCAATGCCTTGTCCTATGCGGTTTGGTCCACCACCTATAATCATCACTTTTTTATCTTTTTTATCTTTACTTTCTTTTACTTGCGTAGCTTCATTTGTATTAATACTTGAGTATAAATACGGGGTCAGTGCTTCAAATTCTCCTGCACAAGTATCTACTTCACTATATTGAGCGATGATTTTGTGTTTAATTCTTGCATAATAAATATCATTTTGGCTTAACTCAAGATTATCTTTTTGATTAATTAAGCTAGCAATTTTTTTATCTGAAAAACCTAAGGTTTTAGCTTTTCTTAATAGTTGCTTATTACTTAAAATATCCATATCTATTTGATTTTCAAATTCCACTATTTCTTTGATTTGGTTTAAAAACCAAGGATCTATTTTGCAAAGCTCAAAAAGCTCTTGTGTGCTAAAACCTTCTCTAAAAGCTTGTGCTATATAAAGCAAGCGTTTTTCATTAGCTTGGCGGATTTTTGCTAAAAGCTCATTTTTATCACATTCTATAGTATCAAACCCACTTAAATTTCTCTCAAGTGAGCAAAGTGCTTTTTGAATGCTTTCTTTAAAAGTTCTCCCTATAGCCATAACCTCACCCACGCTTTTCATAGCAGTGCCAAGCTCTGTGCTTGCATTTGGGAATTTTTCAAAAGTAAAACGAGGAATTTTAGTTACGATATAATCAATTACCGGTTCAAATGAAGCAGGAGTTCCTGTGATATCATTTTTAATCTCATCTAAACTAAATCCAACTGCTAAAAGTGTAGCTACCTTAGCTATAGGATAGCCCGTAGCTTTACTAGCTAGGGCTGAAGATCTTGAAACCCTAGGGTTCATTTCAATAACTATCATTCTACCATTAGTTGGATTGATAGCAAATTGCACATTTGATCCACCTGTATCTACTCCAATTTCTCTTAAAATAGCAAAAGAAGCATTACGCATCGCTTGGTATTCTTTATCAGTCAAAGTTAAAGCAGGAGCTATAGTAATAGAATCGCCTGTATGAACTCCCATAGGATCGACATTTTCAATAGAGCAAACGATAATACAATTGTCATTTTTATCTCTAATGACCTCCATTTCATATTCTTTCCAACCAAGTAAGCTTTCTTCGATTAAAATTTCATGGATAGGGCTTAGCGCTAAAGCAGTATTTGCAAGTTCTGCAAACTCATCCATATTATACACCACGCCACTTCCTGCACCACCTAAGGTAAAAGAAGCTCTAATCATCAAAGGAAAACCAATCTCATCAACAGCTTTTAAAGCTTCTTCATAATTATACGCATACATAGATTTTGGTAAATCCATGCCAATTTTTTTCATGCATTCTTTAAAAACTTGTCTGTCTTCGCCTTTTTTAATCGCTTCAGGATTTGCACCTAAAAATTTTACATCTGCAAGCTCGCCACTTTCATAAACTTCCATAGCAACATTCAAAGCAACTTGGCCACCCATAGTGGGTAAAATCGCATCGATTTTTTCTTTTTTGATAATACTTAGAATACTTTCTTTGGTAATTGGTTCTATATAAGTTGCATCAGCAAATTCAGGATCTGTCATAATCGTAGCCGGATTAGAATTGATCAAAACTACTCTATAACCTAGCTCTTTTAAAGTTTTTGCCGCTTGAGTTCCTGAGTAATCAAACTCACAAGCTTGACCTATAATGATAGGCCCGCTGCCTATTAATAATATATTTTTTATATCTGTTCTTTTTGGCATGTATTTTCCTAAGCTGAATTTTTAGCCAAATTATAACAAATATAAGTTTTTTAGAAGTTGAATTTAACAAAGAATTTAGCTCTTAAAGAGCTAAATTTTATTGACGCTTACCAAAAGTTATAGCATAAGCTTCATTTCTTACATCAAATAAAGGATCTTGTGGTGGATTAACCCCTTGAGGTACATCCGAAGGAAAATATACATCAAAATTACAATCTTCATCGCTCAAGGCATTAACCTTAAAAGTCCCAACTAGACTTTCTTTGTGCTTACCACTCCATAAAGCCGTTGTTTCATTGGTAATATCATTTTTATTTGCATATACTAAATACATTTTATACTCAACCGGCTTATTAGCTTTTACACGATTTTGGAAATCTTCTTTTAAAAAATCACTACTCGCACTTTTCATTTGTGCTTCATTTAAATATGCCACACCTTCACTTGGAACTAATTTCCATCTTGCTGGTAAATAGTTTTCTCCGTTTGCTTGTTTAAAATAAAAAGTATGAATACTAAAAAATGGAGTATTTGCTACACTTTTACTAATGCCAATTTTATCAGTATATGCAGCAAAATTTCTATAAGAATCAACCTCTTGCATCATCTTGCTTATTTTTTCTTGATCGACTTTACCATTTACAGGAAGTCTCATTTCAAAAAACTGACCGAATTCTTTAGGATTTTTTGCGAAATTTATTTCTGTATTTAGCATAACCATAGTCCAAGAAGCAGAATCTTTAGGATCAGTAATTCTAATAGCCATACCTCTTGTTTTGCTTTTATCATCTTTAAAAGCTCCACCCAAAGAATATCTTACTTGGATTGGCAAACTTTTTTGTGTTAACAAAGGCACATCAACTTCTTTATTAATAGACAAAGCTGGCTCAAAAGTTCCCATAGCACAAAAGCCTTTTGCATGATTAACTTTTGCTTTTGGATTTTTAGGATCAGCATTAAGTTGATAAAAAATATCTGCTATTTTTTGTGCATCATATTCCACTTCATTTGCATAAATAGCACCACTTAAACAGCAAAAAGCTAAACAACTACTGATATATTTTTTCATTTAATCTCCTAAATTTTTAAAATTCGGAGATAATTCTAATATTTAATAGTAAATAATAATTTATATCAACTAAAATAAATAACTTTTTATTAAAAATTTTCTACCATATAAAAATAACTTGGTACTTTCATTTTTACATAAGGTTTAACATATGCATTTTGATAGGCGCCTTCTTCTTCTATTTTAAAAATTTCGCCTACTGGAATTCCTGAAAAGAAAATCTCATCTAAGCCACTTGTATAAACCTTATCGCCCATTTTAAGTTCAAGCCATTTAGGAATATATTTAACTAAAACATAATCATTTCTACCATGAGCTATACCTGGTGCTTGTTCCTTACCTATATATACGGAAAAAATACACTCTTCATCACCTTGTAAAAGTCCCAAAGCTCTACCATTTTTTTCTATAACTATGCCTGCTGTATAGCCATTATAAATTAAGCCTTTAATTTTTCCTTTATAATCCACATCAAGCCAAACCTTATGATAATCGCTAATTTGAGCATAAGAAGTTGCCTTAACTAAACTAACATTAGGATAATAAAAACTTGAATTTTTATCACTTAAAATATTGTTTAATTCATTGGCAAAGTTTTTCATATAGATATTGTTTTTTTCAAGTTCAGCATTTCTTTCTCTTAATTTTTTAATTTCTTGAGCTTGATTAAAATGCTCATTAAATTTATCTTTTAAAAGATTAATGCTTTGAGAAAACTGATTAACAATAGCAATATTTAAATCTAAAACATTTCGTTTTATTATATCTCCATAATAAAACGAAACAAACACTAAAAAAGATAAAATTAAAACACTAAGAATTTTACTCTTCATTCGTTAGTTGGTGCAATAAAGAAATTTCTTCCAAAGCTTTACCTGTGCCTTTTGCCACTGCTAAAAGTGGCTCATCAGCTACATATACTGGAAGTTTTACAATTTCAGATAAATATTTATCAAGACCACGTATTAAAGCTCCGCCTCCTGTTAAAACAACACCATTTTCAACAATATCAGCTGCAAGATCAGGCGGCATCATTTCAAGAACGATTTTTAATGCATCAGCAATTTCTTTTAAATGCTCACGCATAGCCTCTCTTACATCTTCACTTGTTAACTCTATTCTATTTAACAATCCTGTTACTTGATCGCGTCCTTTAACTACCATAGAAAGCTCTTTTGGAAGCTGAACTGCTGAGCCTATTGCGATTTTGATTTCCTCGCCCGTTCTTTCACCTATGACAAGATTGTATTTTTCTTTTACATAATTTACTATACTAGTATCAAGCTTATCACCAGCTGTTCGGATAGATTTTGAAATCACAAGACCACCCAAAGAAGTAACACCAATTTCAGTAGTACCACCGCCAATATCTACCACCAAGCTCCCTTGAGGCTCTCTAATTGGTAAATTTGCACCAATAGCTGCTGCCATAGGTTCTTCTATCAAAAATACTTCTCTAGCACCCGCACTTAACGCACTTTCTCTAACTGCCTTTCTTTCAACTTGAGTTAAACCATAAGGAACTGAAATGATAATTCTAGGTCTTAAAAAAGATTTTCTTCTATGAGTTTTTTCTATAAAATAACGGATCATTTTTTCAGTCATATCAAAATCAGCAATCACACCATCTTTCATAGGACGGATTGCTTCGATATTACCTGGGGTTTTTCCTACCATTTCCTTAGCTTCTTTTCCAACAGCTAAAATTTTAACCCTACCATATCTTTCACGCTCTACCGCAACAACCGAAGGTTCATCAATCACTATACCTTTATCTTTTACCAAAACTAAAGTATTTGCAGTACCTAAGTCAATCCCCATATCACTTGAAAAAAATCCAATTATTTGATCTAAAATCATTCTCAGCCTTTAACTTTTTTATTTTTTATAAATAAAGGTTTTGTACCTTCTTTGATCACTTCTTTAGTAATTACTATGCTATATCCATTATACTCTGGCAAATCAAACATCAAATCTACCATCATTTCTTCAATAATACTTCTTAAACCTCTAGCGCCTGTTTTACGCTCTAGCGAAAGCTTAGCAATCTCTCTTAGTGCTTCATCTTCAAATTTTAATTCCACATTGTCAATAGCAAAAAGTTTTTGATATTGCTTAATAATGGCATTTTTTGGCTCAGTTAAAATACGCACCATGCTTTCCTCATCAAGCTCTTCTAAAGAAGCAAGCACATGCAATCTTCCTATAAGTTCAGGAATAAGCCCAAAATGCACCAAATCATCAGGCTCTAGTCTTTGAAGTAAAGCTTCTTTTTCATCTTTTTTATCATCAGTAAAAAAGCCCATGACATTATCGCCTAATTTTCTTTTAATAATATCACTAATACCATCAAAAGCCCCACCACACACAAATAAAATATTAGTTGTATCTATTTGTATAAAATCTTGATTTGGGTGTTTTCTACCGCCTTTTGGTGGGATATTTACCAAAGATCCTTCAATAATTTTGAGTAAGGCTTGTTGCACGCCCTCACCACTTACATCTCTTGTAATAGAGCGATTTTCGCCCATTCTTGCGATTTTGTCTATCTCATCGATAAATATAATCCCTTTTTGTGCTCTTTGCACATCTCCATCAGCAGCTTGTAAAAGACGAGTAAGGATATTTTCAACATCTTCTCCCACATAACCCGCTTCAGTTAAAGAAGTCGCATCACAAATTGCGATAGGAACATCTAAAAATCTAGCTAAAGTCTGTGCTAGTAAAGTTTTTCCACTTCCCGTTGGGCCTACTAATAAAATATTTGATTTTGCTAATTCTGTATCATCATCTTCTAAGTCAGATCTAAAAAGCCTTTTGTAGTGATTATACACCCCTACACTAAAGATTTTTTTAGCTCTATCTTGCCCGATAACATATTTATCTAAATATGCTTTTAATTCCTTAGGAGTAATATCTTTAAAATTTTCTTTATCAACTTCTTTATTTTTTAATTCTTTTTCCTCTCCAAAGAAAATATTGCAAGCACTTTCGGCACAATACTCACATATAAAGGCATTATTATAATCATTTACTAAAATTCTTCTTTCACTTGTTTCTATTTCATTGCAAAAACTACATCTTTTAACCATGACTTTTTTCCTTATATATAGGAATTCCTCTTTTTGTTTCTAAAATAAAATTACACATTTTTTTCACATTTTCACTAGAAGTATTTTCTAGCAAACTTAAAGCATTATCTTTTAAACTTCCTTGTCTGAATAAAAATTTAAAAGCCTTGCTTAAAATATCCACTTCTTCTTTATCAAAGCGTCTTCTAATGCCTACTAAATTTAAACTTCTAATGCTTGCTCGATTTCCTTCAGCTAAGCAAAATGGCACCACATCTTGAGAAAGCGCACTAGCGCCTGCTATCATACACCCCTCACCTACCTTAACAAACTGATGTATTGGAGTAAGTCCACCTACCACAGTATAATCTCCAAGTTCCACATGACCTGCTAAGGTAGCATTATTTGCTAAAATAATATTATCTCCAAGCAAACAATCATGTGCAATATGAGAATAAGCCATTATAAAAGCATTATCGCCTATTCTTGTAAAACCATCACCCTTAGCTGTACCTGAATTTATAGTAACAAATTCTCTAATAACTGCATTTTTTCCTATAATAACACCTGAATTTATCTCATCTTTATAAGATATATCTTGTGGAATATCTCCAACTATGGCATAAGAAAAAACTTTAGAATTTTCACCTATGCTTACATTAGGTAAAATTCTTGCACCTTGTTTGATGATAGTATTTGCACCTATATTGGCATTTTTTCCAACATAGGCATAGGCCTCTACTACAACACCATCTGCTATAATAGCTCCATCTTCTATAACAGCACTTGGATGAATTTTGCTCATCATTTATCTACTATCATAGCTTTAAGTTCAGCTTCTGCAACCAATTGTCCATCAACAAAAGCTTTTCCTTGAAAAATCCACATATTTCCACGATTTTTTACCACACTCATCTCATAATCAAGCCTATCACCTGGACGCACTGGATTTCTAAATTTAGCATTATCAATACCTGTAAAATATACTACTTTAGTGCTTGGATCTACCTTATCATCCATGCTTTCAAATGCTAAAACCCCTCCAGTTTGTGCCATACCTTCTAAAATTAACACACCCGGGTAAATTGGATGATCTGGAAAATGCCCCATAAAAACATGGTCGCTTATACTAATATTTTTATAACCTCTAACAACTTCTTTATTTTTTAATTCTACGATTTTATCTACAAGTAAAAATGGATACCTATGTGGTAAAATTTTTTGAATTTGCATTACATCTATCATAAATTTAGCCTTAAAATATATTCAAAATTCAGATTTTACAAAAAAAATATTAACAAACTAGTTAAGTTTTATAACTTCACAATCTTTTCTTTACTATCAAAATAAATTTCACTTTTTGCTATAAATTCATAAGCGCCTTTTGTGATATTTTCAACAATAATCACCGGCGAAAGATCATAAGCACCAAAATGCTTTTGCCTTATTTTGATTTCTTGCTCTATTTTTAAAGGATTTTGTAAAAAATCTTCAAAATTTTTAAATCGCATTTTGCACAAACTATTTAAATAATCAAAACTCCATAAATTAATCTCATCCTTTACGCTTTTATAGCACTTTAAATCCTCTTCTAAAATACTAAATTTAGTGTAAGAATTTTTAAAATGAGAATAAAATAAAACATGAGTTTTTATGGCTTTTTTGTTTTCTTTTATCAAAGCTCTTAGTAAGCGATAATTTAAAAATTTCTCTCTTTGAATTTCAAATTTAACACCCTTTTTTTCTAAATTTTTTACTTGATTGTAAAATTTTATCTTTTCTTCTATGCTTGAAGGTAATATTTGTTTGTTTATAGGACTCATAAGCTCATCTATAAAAGCTTTTTGGCCTTTTTGTTTAGAAAGTGCATAAATACACCCACAATAATTTTGATGATAAAGCATATCTTGCTTAGCTAAGGCAAATTGTCTTTGCGTGCCTCCATTTTTTCTAAAATCAGGTGCCAAAAACTCTATACCAAATTTATCGCATTCTTTTTGTAAAGCTAATTTTAGCTGCTCTAAGTCTTTTTTAGGGGATGTTAAAAGGGTTGTTGTGAGTTTTTTTTCACCAATTTTTTGAGCAAATTCAACACTTTTATGCATTCTAAAATCAAAACAAATTTGACATCTTGCGCCTTTTTCAGGCTCGTCTTCATAACCCTTTACACTCTCAAGCCATTTTTCATACTCATATTCACCTTTATAAAGTTTAATGCCTAATTTATCACAACTACGCTTAACATCTAAAAATCTAAGTTCATGCTCACTATATGGATGAATATTTGGATCATAAAAAAAACCTATAATTTTCTCATCAGGATAAGTTTTGCTTAATTCTTGTATAAAATAATGACTATCCACACTACAGCAAATATGCACTAGCATAATTCTTTTAACACCTTAAAAGCATGATCTTTAGCTTTTACATTTTTATAAATTTTTGAGATTTTTCCATTTTCATCAATCACAAAAGTAGATCTTATAAGCCCCTCATACTCTTTACCATAATTTTTCTTTAAACCCCAAGCACCATAAAGTTTGCAAATTTCTTTTTCACTATCGCTTAATAAAGTGTGTTTTAAATCATATTTTTTTATGAAATTTTCATGCGATTTAACACTATCTGGACTAATACCTATAATCACAGCATTTTGCTCTAAAAAATCCTCATAACTTTGACTAAATTCACAAGCTTGTGTGGTACAACCTGGGGTGTTATCTTTTGGATAAAAATACAAAATAATTTTTTTACCCAAGAAATCACTTAAAGAAATTTTAACTCCATCTTGATTTAAAAGTTCAAACACAGGAGCTTTATCACCAATTTGCAATTCTTTCATTTTTTATCTTTCAATCTTAATTTTTCTACACTTTCACCACCAAAAGCAATATTATATGGCTCAATATCTTCCAACATGATCACTATATTTTGCTTTGGCTTGTTGTATTTTGTATGTAAAAGTTCTGTAATATCTGCTATTAACTCTTCTTTTTGTGTTTTGCTAAATTCTGGTTTAGCTAATTTGATATTTATAATTGGCATGATTTTTCCTTGTTTCAAATATAATAATTTTACTATATTCTAGTAATTATTAGTATATTTTTGATAAAATTAGTTTTATTTTCAACAAAAAGGCTTAGTTATGATTAGGGCAAAAAAAATTTGGATGGATGGAAAAATCATTGATTTTGATGATGCAAAAATTCATGTTTTAACACATTCATTACATTATGCAAATGCAGTTTTTGAAGGAACAAGAGCTTATAAAACACAAAATGGTTTAGCAATTTTTAGATTAAAAGAACACACCAAAAGACTTTTAGAGTCTGCAAAAATTACTTTAATTAATTCTCCTTTTTCTCAAGAAGAACTTGAAAATGCACAAGTTGAACTTTTAAGAGCAAATGATTTTCAAAATAACACCTATTTGCGACCATTAATCTTTTTAGGTGATGGTACTATGGGAGTTTATCATGCTAAAGCTCCTGTTAGGGTAGCTATTGCTGCTTGGGAATGGGGTGCTTATTTAGGTGAAGAAGGCTTAGAAAAAGGTATTAAGGTTAAAATTTCTTCTTTTGCTAGAAATAGTGTAAAATCTAGCTTAGGTAAAGCAAAAGCAAGTGCAAATTATTTAAATTCTCAAATGGCTAAATATGAAGCTATAGAAGCAGGATATGAGGAAGCCTTAATGCTCGATGAAGAAGGTTTTGTAGCAGAAGGAACAGGTGAGTGTTTTTTTATGATTAAAGATAATAAGCTAATCACACCACCAAATGATTTTTCATTAAAAAGTATCACTCAAGATACTGTTTTAAAAATTGCACATGATTTGGGCATAAGTGTAGTGCGTCAAAGAATTTCAAGAGATGAAGTTTATGTAGCTGATGAAGCATTTTTCACAGGAACTGCAGCAGAAATAACTCCGATAAATAATATTGATGCAAGAATTATAGGAGATGGAAAAAGAGGTGAGCTAACGACAAAGCTTCAAAATGCGTATTTTGATATAGTTTATGGACGCAATGAAAAATACGCTTCTATGCTAACTTATATTTAACAAAGGAACTAAATGCCAGCTGATTTGAATGATTATTTTAATAAAAAAAACAATCAAAACAACAATAAGCAAAATTTAAACTTCAAAACACCAGAATTTAATTTCAAAGGTTTTGGGAAATTTTCCCCATTAATTTATAGTGCAATTGCGATTATTTTAGTTTTTGCACTTTTTAAACCTTTTGCAATAGTAAATTCAGGGGAAATGGGGATCAAATCCACTACAGGTAAATACAGCCCTACCCCACTTGAACCAGGACTTCATTTTTTTATGCCTATACTGCAAAAAATCACTATCGTAGATACTAGAGTAAGACAAATCAACTATGCTTCAATCGAAGGAATAAATGAAAATTTACAAATAGGATCAGGCGTTGTTAATAAAAATAGTATTTCAGTGCTTGATTCAAGAGGCTTGCCTGTATCTATTGATGTAACCGTTCAATACAGATTAAATCCTTTACAAGTTCCTCAAACTATCGCAACATGGGGGCTTAATTGGGAAAATAAAATCATAGATCCAGTAGTAAGAGATGTTGTAAGAAATGTTGTAGGTCAATACACTGCAGAAGAGCTTCCAACAAATCGTAATACTATAGCGGTGCAAATTGATCAGGGCATTAGAAAAACTATTGAAAGCCAACCAAATGAGCCAGCAGAGCTTCAAGCAGTTCAGCTTAGAGAAATTATCTTACCTATAAAAGTAAAAGAACAAATCGAAAGAGTACAAATTGCTAAACAAGAAGCTGAAAGAACTAAATATGAAGTTGAAAGAGCTAACCAAGAAGCACTTAAAAAAGCGGCTTTAGCTGAAGGGGAGGCAAATGCAACTATTATTAGTGCTAAAGGTAGAGCAAGTGCCGTAAAAATTGAAGCTGATGCACAAGCATATTCAAATAGAGAAATAGCAAAAAGTTTAAATAATCCTTTACTTGATTTAAAACAAATTGAAACCCAAAAGCAATTTAATGAAGCACTTAAAGTCAATAAAGATGCTAAAATTTTCTTAACACCAGGCGGAGCTGTGCCAAATATTTGGGTTGATAGTAAAGATAATAAAAGAACAAGTTCAATAGCAAATTAAAAAATAAAGAAGTGATAATGAATGTTCAACATATCCGAGAGCAAATGATCTTTTATACAGCTCATTTGCACTTGATCGATTTTTTGTTAATGGCTTTAGTTGTATTCTTTTTCATTATCACTTTATTTATTGCTTTGATTGTTAGAAACAAACCTACTTTTGCTTTTATTATAATTTTTTTAGGAATTTTATGTTCACTTAGTATTGCGTATTTGGGATATTTTTTAATTGATACTAAAGTTAGATCCAGAATAGCTAGCTTAGATAATGCTCAATTTTTTGTATATGATAATTCTTTAAGTGTTGATTATAGCTTGACAAATACTTCTAAAAAAAGTTTTAAATTTTGCAAAATAAAAGTAGAAGTATTTAGAAAAAGCGATGAAAATAATACTTTTAAAAATTTAATACATTTATTAAAACCATTAAGAAGTAAATCTACCACTATCGAAAAAACAATAAGTCCCAACCAAACTATTAATCTAAAAACCAAATTTTCCGATTTTAATGAAGGTCAAGATTTTGATATTAAAATTAATTCAAAGTGTTTTTAATGGGATATTTTACTTTTTTTCATATTCTTATCATTTTTATTATGCTAGCTTCAACTTTCCTTACTTGGATTTTATTCTATTTAAAAATACAAAACAAAAAATATATGATAATTTTTTGCATAATAAGTTTTATATTAGCCTCAATCTTAACTATTTCTTTATTATTAACTATAGATCAATACACAAAAAAAGCTAGTTTGAGTAATTTTTCAACCTACAGACGCTTAGCTACAGAAAGTATTATTATAAAAGGTAGAGTAACCAACGATACTAATTTTAAAATTTCAGAATGCTTTTTAGAACTTAGAATTATTGATAATAATAAAAAGCATGAAATCAGTGGAGAAATTTTTAATCAACAAAATTTTGATAGTATAAAAAAAGCAAATCAACAACAAAGAGATGTTTCGTATAATATTAACATTGCAAATCAATTATCAGGTCATACCTACAAAGACTTTTCTTTTGAAGTAGGATTGCCACCTCATTTTCAAAGTTATAAAATTTTTAAACAATTAAAATGCAGATAAGGATTATTTAATAAAATAATCCCCATCAAAACTAATCAAAGAATATTTTCTTTCATTGCCTATGCTTGAAACTAGCTCATTAATATCTAAAAAAGTCAAACTATCTGCACCTGTATATTCTCTAACCTCTTCAATACTCTTATTAGCTGAAATTAACTCTTCAAAAGTTGGAGTGTCTATACCATAAATATCAGGAAATTTGATTTCTGGACAAGCTATAGCCAAATGAATTTTTCTAGCACCTGCTTGTCTTAAAAGTGTGATGATTTTTTTAGAAGTTGTTCCTCTTACTACACTATCATCAATCACCACTATATCTTTACCTTCTAAAACTTTCTTCATAGGATTTAATTTCAGTTTTACTTTTAAATTTCTCATTTCTTGAGTTGGCTCTATGAAAGTTCTTCCAACATAGTGATTTCTAACTATGGCCATTTCAAGTGGAATTTTTAAATATTGTGCAAAACCTATAGCAGCACTTACTCCACTATCAGGAACAGGCACTACAAAATCTACTTTTTCTTTAAATTTTTTAGCCAAGGCTTCACCCATTTTTTTACGCACTTCATATACACTTTTACCTTCTATAATACTATCAGGTCTAGCAAAATAAATATATTCAAATGCACAAATTCTTGGATCTGTTTTATCAAAAACTTGAATGCTTTCAAACTCATCACTACCTTGAGTAAAAACTAGCATTTCACCGGGCTTTATATCGCGGATAAATTCAGCTTCTATCAAATCAAAAGCACAAGTTTCACTCGCTACAATATATCCACCATCTTTTAATTTTCCCAAAGATAAAGGTCTAACCCCATAAGGATCTCTTACCACAAAAAGTTGATTTTTACTGGCCAACATAAAGCAATATGCACCCTTACTTTGCATTAGACTTTCTATAAACCTATCTTTTAAAGTTTCTTTTTTGCTTTTTGCTATTAAATGTACAACATTTTCTGTGTCCATATTAGAATGAAAAATAGCCCCATTGTCAATTAACTCTTTTCTAACTTCTTCTTTATTAATCAAATTTCCATTATGCACTAAAGAAATATCACCCAAAGAACAAGTAGCTGCAACAGGCTGTGCATCATGCAAAGAAGAATTTCCGGCGGTAGAATAACGATTATGCCCTATAGCTATACTACCTTTTAAATCTGCTAAAATTTGAGTATTAAAAATTTGTCCTACTTCACCTTTAGCTTTATGAGTTTTGATATTTAAACCATCACTTACACTAATTCCACTTGCTTCTTGGCCACGATGTTGCATAGCAAATAAAGCATAATAAGCCACCGTGCTTGCATTTTTTGAATTAATTACTCCAACTACCGCACACATTTAAATTCCTAAACAATCGTCTATATCATATAAGCCATTTTCTTGAGAAACTAGCCATTTAGCACATCTAATAGCCCCCATAGCAAAAGTAGCTCTTGAAGTAGCACTATGATTTAATTCTATAAATTCACCATCATTATAAAATCCAACTCTATGAGAACCCACTATATCACCACCTCTTAAGCTCATCACTGCGATTTCATCTTTACTTCTTTGACCAATAATCCCATCTCTACCACTTACTCTAACCTTTTCCAAATCTAAATTCCTAGCCTTAGCGACATTTTGTGCTAAAGTCATAGCTGTACCACTTGGAGCGTCTTTTTTCTTATTATGGTGCATTTCAAGTATTTCTATATCAAAATCCCTTAAAGCTTCACTTGCTAAACATGAAAGTTTTTTTAAAATAGCTACACCCAAAGACATATTGGTAGCATAAAGAATTGGCATAGTAATGCTTGCACTTTGCATTAACTCATTTTGCTTAGCATCTAATCCTGTAGTACCTATCACTAAAGGTTTAGGATTGCTTCTTGCGTATAACAACAAATCCTCACAACCTTTCGGGGAAGAAAAATCAATTATTACATCGCATTTGTTAAAAAATTCTTCATAGCTTGATCCTTGATAAAAAAATGCACTTGCTTTAACATCTTTTTGATCTTGTAAACAATTTTCAATTTGTTTACCCATGCGACCATTGCTCCCATGAATTCCTATACATATCATAAATTTATCCTTTATATTTGCAGTGAGAAATTGTATCACTAAGTTAATTAATACAATATTACATACCATGAGCAAAAGTTTCCAAAAAGTTTCCAAAAAACTTTAAATTTATAACACATTTTTGAAAGGAGTTTTATGAAAAGAAGAACATTTTTGAAAGGTTCAGCTTTGGGTTCTATGGTAGCATTTTTTGCTAGCTCAAATTTAAATGCGAGTTTATTAAAAGATAAAGATTTGCTAAATTTTAAAGAAATACCTGCTAGCACAGAAGATAAAGTTATCGTACCAGATGGCTACAAAGCAGATATTTTAATCTCATGGGGCGATCCTCTTTTTAGCAAAGCATCTATTTATGATGAAGAAAAAAATATCGATAAAAAAGCTGTGGAAAATGCTAAATTAACTTTTGGGGACAATAACGATGGTATGAGTTTTTTTCCTCTTTCAAAAGATAGGGCTATACTAGCTATTAATAATGAATATATAAATCCTGAAATTATGTTTAAACATCAAGGTAAAAATCTTAGCTTAGAAGATATTTTATATGAACAAGCAAATTTAGGAGTGAGCATTTTTGAAATAAAAAAAGAAAAAGATCAATGGTCTGTGGTGCTTGATTCTAAATACAACCGCAGAATCGATGCAAATACAAAAATGAGCATTAGTGGTCCAGCAAAACAACAAGTACTTCAAAATGAAAATTTTATATATGGAACTTTAAATAATTGTGCCAATGGAAAAACACCTTGGGGGACTTATCTTACTTGCGAAGAAAATATAAATGATTTTTTTGGAAGTTTAGATGAAAAAATTAAATTTTCAAAAGAGCAACTTAGATTTGGATTTAAAGCTCAAAGTCAATATGGGTGGGAAAAATTTGATGAAAGATTTGATTTAAGTAAAAATCCAAACGAGGCAAATAAATTTGGATGGGTTGTGGAAATTGATCCATTTGATCCAAACAGCATACCTATAAAAAGAACAGCTCTTGGAAGATTTAAACACGAAAATGCAGAATTAATTGTAGAAGATGATGGAACCGTTGTAATTTATATGGGAGATGATGAAGCCAATGAATTTATTTATAAATTTATAAGCAAACATAAATATAAAAAAGGTCTAGATACTAGCAAAATTTTAGATGAAGGAACCTTATATGTAGCACAATTTAATGGAAAAATAGGAGATTTTAGAGGGAGTGGAAAATGGATTGAGTTAGAATATGGTAAAAATAACCTTAATAAAGAAAATGGTTTTAACTCTCAAGCAGATGTGTTAATCAATGCTAGAATTGCTGGAACTATTGTAAATGCAACTCCTATGGATAGATGTGAATGGATAGCAAGCCATAAAGAAAGTGGCTCAAAAGAAGTATTTGCTACCTTAACAAACAATAAAAAAAATAATAACCCAAATCCAGCAAACCCAAGAACAAAAAATATTTACGGACAAATAATTAAATGGGAGCATAAAAATTCTCATAAAGATGATGAATTTACTTGGGAAATTTTTGCACTTGCAGGAAACCCTGATAATCAAACAAGTTTAAATAAAGGCTCAAACAACATTACAAGTAATAATAAATTTAATTCCCCCGATGGATTAAGTTTTGATAGAGATGGTCGCCTTTGGATACAAACTGATGGAAACTATTCTAATCAAGAAGAATTTGAAGGCATGGGAAATAATTGTATGTTAGCAGCTAATCCAAAAACAGGGGAAATAAAAAGATTTTTAACAGGACCAATAGCTTGCGAAATAACAGGAATTGCTTTTAGTCAAGATTATAAAACTATGTTTGTTGGAATTCAACATCCAGGAGAGAAATTAAAAGGCAGTCAATTTCCTTATGGCAAAACACCAAGATCAAGTATAATAGCAATAAGTAAAATTGATGGCGGAGTTATTGGAAGTTAATCAATTTACACTAGAAATTCTAGTGTAAATTTTCAATATAAGCTAAAGCGCTAAGCGCTGCAACCGCTCCATCGCCTGCTGCACATATTACTTGTTTTGGAGCATCTTTTCTTAAATCACCTGCTGCAAATAACCCTGCTATGTTAGTTTGCATTTTAAGATCAACACTAACTTGACCACCTTCTTCCATAGCACATAAAAATTCACCATTATCTTGTTTTAAAATTTCATTTCTTACATTTAATCCAACAAAGGTAAATATTCCAGGCACATCAAGCTCTCTTTTAGAACCATCATTAAATGCTATTTTAATTTTATTAACACCCATATTATCACCGCAAACCTCATCAACAACCGCATTTGTGATTAATTCTATTTTGTCATTATTTTTTACTTTTTCAACTGTTGAAGGTGCTGCTCTAAACTCATCTCTTCTGTGGATTAAATACACTTTTGAACAAATATTAGCTAGATACAAAGCTTCTTCTAAAGCAGTATCTCCCCCACCTAAAACAGCCACTTCTTTATTTTTATAAAAAAAGCCATCGCAAGTCGCACAAGTACTCACACCTTTACCAAAAAATTCATCCTCGCCTTTAAAACCAGCACGACGCGGAGTAGAGCCTGTGCAAACAATAACTGCTTTTGCTTGTTCGTTTTTACCGCCTTCCAATTTTATATTAAAACTTCCATCAGAATTTTTACTAATTTGCTCAACACCTACCATCTCATGTTTTAAACCAAAACGCATACATTGTTCATTCCAAGGAGCCATAAAAGAAATTCCATCTAAAACTTGAGCAACTCCAGGATAATTTTCTATCTCTGAACTCGAAGTAATCTGCCCACCAGGCATACCTTTTTCAAACATTACAACATTTTTTAATCCACCTCTTGTAGCATATAAACCTGCGCTCAAACCTGCAGGTCCACCACCTATAATAGCTAAATCTAACATGGTATTTTCCTTATAGTTTTATTTATAAGTATTATACAAATTTTTCTTTAATTATAAATAATAAAAATTATTAAATAGTAAAAAATATGAAGAAAAGCCACAAAAAGTGGCTTAAGATTATAAAAGTGAGTTTAGTTTATCTGCTAAAGCTTGTTTTGATTGAGCACCAACTAGCTGATCAACCACTTCACCATCTTTAAAAAAAATGATAGTTGGGATAGATCTTACACCAAATTGTGCAGCCAAATCACCTTGCTCATCTGTATTTACTTTACAAATTTTAGCTTTACCATCAAAATCATTTGCAAGCTCATCAATTACCGGTGCAAGCATTCTGCAAGGTCCGCACCATGGAGCCCAAAAATCTACTAAAGCTACACCTTCTTTTGCTTGTGCAAAATTTTCTGTAGTTAAATCAATATATTTTCCCATTTTTTCTCCTTTGTTTTTTCAAATTCTATTAAAATAGAATAAACATTCCCTTAATAACTAATGTTCTCTAAAAGTTTTATATCATCTTTATATACGCAAAGTAAATCTAGTTGATAATTTTCATCATTTTTATGTTTCATAAAGTAATATTCTATAGTCTTAATAATTTTATTATATTTTTTATTATCCAATCTATATTCTACCTCATAATCACCTTGCGTGCTTTTAACTTCAATAAAATGTAAAATTTTATCTTTTTTAGCAATAATATCAATTTCTCCAAATTTAGAATAAAAATTCCTTTTTAAAATTTCAAATCCTTGTGTTTTTAAAAATTCACACGCTAACTCTTCTCCTTTTTTACCAAAAAGATATTCAAATAATGCCATTACTCTTCTATTCTCATCATAAAAACATCATCTTTTACAAATTCTTGTTCTCTAAGCTTTTGAGTTAAAATTTGTATATTTTTTTCATAAGTTTGATGAGTGATGAAAAATAAAGTGCTATAATCTTGCTTTTCTTTTTTAGGCTTTTGCAAGAAAGTATCGATTGAAATTTGATGTTCACTCATTAATTGTGTGATTTTTGATAAAACTCCTATTTTATCTAATACCTTTAATCTTAAATAATATCTTGTATAAATTTCATCTTTACTTAAAAGTTTATAAGAAGTATCATTTAAATACCCAAAAATAGCACTATTTTTTTCTTTTCTTGCTATATCGATTAAATCAGCTATAACAGCACTTGCAGTTGCCCTGCCACCTGCTCCTGGGCCATAATATAAACTTTCACCCAATACATCTCCATCAATACTAATAGCATTCATTACCCCATCAACTTTTGCTAGTATTTTATCTTTGCTAAGCATGGTAGGATGAACTCTTAATTCTATTTTTTCATCTTTAATCTTAGCAATACCCAAGTGTTTTATGGTATATTCAAATTCTTTTGCAAAATAAATATCCTCATTACTTACTTTGCTAATACCCTCAATCAAAATATCTTCAGGTTTTACTCTTAATCCATAGGCAATATTTGCTAAAATCAAAAGTTTATGCGCTGCATCAAAACCCTCTATATCAAAAGTGGGATTAGCTTCAGCATATCCTAAATCTTGTGCTTTTTTTAACACCTCTTGGAATTTGGTATTATCTTCGGTCATTTTACTTAAAATATAATTGCTTGTACCATTTAAAATACCTTTAATAGAAACAATATTATTAGCACTCAAGCCCTCTTTTAAAATTTTAATAATAGGAATTCCACCCGCCACACTCGCCTCATAACCAAAAGCTGTATCTTGTGCTAATTTTTCAAGCTCATAACGATGATAAGCAAGCAAAGCTTTATTAGCAGTTACCACTGCTTTTTTTCTTTTTAAAATTTTTGAAATTATCTCAAAGGGTAAATCAATACCACCCATTAACTCCACAAATACATCAATATCTTCACGCTCTAAAACCTCATCAATATCATTTACCACAGGAATTAATGCATTTGGTTTTGGATTTCTTGCCAAAGCAATTACTGGAATAATTTCTTCATCACATCTTGCTTTAATTAAATCTTGATTTTTTAGCAAAGTCTCTACAACAGCACTTCCTACCGTACCATATCCCAAAATTGCGATTTTCATTTTATTCTCTTAAATATTTTTTTATATTTCTTGCTGCTTGACGAATGCGATTTTCATTTTCTATTAAAGCTATTCTAACATACTCATTACCCGCTTCACCAAAACCAACTCCAGGACTTACCGCTACATTTGCTTTTTGCAAAAGCTGTTTAGAAAATTCCATACTTCCAAGGTGAGCTTTACTTTGAGGGAGTTTTGCCCAAACAAACATACTTGCATTTGGTTTTTTCAGCTCCCATCCTGCCTGAAAAAATGAATCAAGCAAGACTTCTAATCTTTTTGCATAAGTTGCCTTAATCTCTTCAACACAAGTTTGATCTCCATCTAAAGCTATAGTAGCAGCAACTTGTATAGGAGTATACATACCATAATCAAACCAAGACTTGATTTTTTTCAAAGCCGCAATTAAGCGTTTATTACCCACTACAAAACCTACACGCCAACCTGCCATATTGTAAGACTTTGAAAGTGTATAAGTTTCTACCGCTACATCTTTAGCACCTTCAACTTCAAAAATAGAAGGGGTTTTATAAGAACCAAAAGTCAAATCTGCATAAGCAATATCAGAAATAATATAAAATCTTTCTTTTTTTGCCATTGCAACTAATCTCTCATAAAAACTTCTTTCTACAGTGACTGTTGTAGGATTGTGCGGAAAATTTACTACTACATATTTTGGACGCGGAATACTTTCATGTAGTGTTTTTTGTAAATTTTCAAAAAAAGTATTTTCATTTAATTCATAATTTTCATTAAAATCAAAATTCATAGTTGCTACATTACCACCTGCTATGATAAAAGCTTGAGTGTGTATAGGGTAAGCGGGTGTAGGTACAATAGCTACATCTCCTGGGTTAATAACGGCTCTTGCTAAATTTACAAAGCCTTCTTTAGAACCCATCGTTGCAACTACTTCACTTTCAGGATCTAAATCAACATCGTATTTTCTTTTATACCAATTGCAAATTGCAAGTCTTAGTTTATAAATTCCACTCGAAGCAGAATAACCAGAAGTTTTTTCTTTATTTGCACTTTCGCAAAGTTTATCTATAATGTGTTGAGGAGTTTTACCATCAGGATTTCCCATAGAAAAATCTATTATATCCTCCCCTGCTCTTCTTGCTGCCATTTTAATCGCATTAACTTCAGCAAAAACATAATTTGGAAGTCTTTCTATGGTATTAAAATGAATTTCTTCAAACATTTTCCATCCTTTTTAGCGTCTTAAGTAAATCTTTAAACCCCTTTTTATGTTATCAAGGCTAAACATATCGCCAATGATAGCATATTTTGCACCCAATGGGATATTTATATTAATTTCATTTTGTTTGTGTGTGTTTTCTATACCTTGAATAAAATTTAAATTTTTATCTAAAAATTGAATTTTACAAAACCAAGAATCAAGATTGTGCGCACTAAGCTCTATGCTTTTTGCTCCTTGTAAATCAACAATATATTCCCTTAAAGGCTTATTTAATTGAGTGATGGTATTTAGTGGAATTTGAGTATTAACTTTAGGTTTTGCTTTTGAAAAATCTAGCTCATACTCATAATTTAATTCTGAAATTTTAGAAATATCTTTAATAAAAACAGAGCTTGATAACAAGGCTTTATAGAAAACTCCTGGATCAAGCATATATTGAGAATCTACAGCTAACTTATAGGTAATATAATTTTCCCTTAAAGTTAATTCAGTTGGTATAAAATACACATAGCCTAATTCGTTTAAAGTATCATTAATAGTTTTAAAAAATAAAACAGAATCAGCTTGAGCTTTAAAACTAAAAGTTAGAGTTTTTGGCTCATTTAATATAAAATTTGCCAAAGAATTAGTTTTTAAAATTTGAGAAATAGTGTAAATATCTACATTTCCGCGTTCATCTTTATAATCATTCCTTGCAAACAAGAGCTCTAATTTTGCATCTTTAGAATTATCATTAACAATATGTTTTGCAACTTCTAAAGCACTTAGTGCAAAAGCGTTAAGAGTAAAAAAAATGGAAAATATTAAAATTCTTACCATAATTTTCCTCTATTTTCTTTGATAAATTCAGCTTTTGTAATTTGTTTGATTTTACCATCTTTAATCATTAAAAATTTAGACACACCGTTTTTAAACTCTAAAGTATTATTATTTTCATCGTTTAAGCTAAAAGCAGCGTGGCCTGTGGTAATTAACATATCTTTATCCAAAGGTAAAACATAATCATTTTTAATAGTTAAAGAGCTCTTTCTAAAAGTTTTTAAATCCACCATACCGAGCCAAAGCTCTGCACTTGGTTTTATAATGCTTTCATTGAGTAAAATGATATTTTCTTCAGGCATATTTGAGCTAGCATTATCTTCTAATGTTTTTTCTGTATTATTGTTCTCGCTTATTGGTTCTAAAATAGTCGCGTTTGTTTCATTATTTTCCATAGCATCATCAGCAAAAAAATTAAGAACTGGTGTTTCATTTTCATCAACTTTTTCTTCTAAAACAACCTGCTCTTGATTTAATACATTGGTGGTATTTTCATCTAAAGTAGAACTTTGAAAAAATCTTGAAACACCCCAGGCCAAAGCTACTATCAAAAGTACTACTACTATAATCACAATATACCATACACTTGAGCTTTCTTTGGTATATGAGTTCATTCTAGGTGAAATATGCACATGATTTTTTTTCTCAATACCATTTTCTTCTAAATAGACATGATATTCTTCTAAAAAATTAGAAAAGTCAAGCTCATACTCTCTTTGTAAAATTTTAATAAAGCCATTTACATTAAAGCGAGATAAAGACTTAAAATCTTTCTTAATGATATATTCAAGACAAGCTATTTCTATTTGTGTTCTTTTTTGAACTTCTAACAAATTTAAATCTTCTAATTTTTTCCAACTATCCATTTTTCATCCTATCGCAAAGTATTGCAAATGCTGCACTAACATTTAAACTATCAAAATCATTGTGCATTTTTATACCTACGCACTCATCGCATTTTTTAAGTACCTTTGGCGCTATACCAAAACCTTCACTTCCCATAATCAAAACTTTTTTATCTTTGGCCTTGATAGTATGTATATCACTACCTCCGCTTGCACTAGCATAGATATAAAAACCTTTTTGTTTTAACTCATTTATCATGCTTAAAATATCATCATTTAAGACTATTTTCATATCTAAAGCTGCTCCACTACTTGCACGAATAACTCCATCCATAGCCACGCTTTTAGCTACCAAAATAACCCCATCAGCACCTAAAGCATAAGCACTACGCACGATAGCACCTATATTTCCAACATCGCTAATATTATATAAAATAACTATAAAATCTTTTTCTTTTAAACTCTCAAAAGAGTTAAATTCAAATTCATCAATTTCCATTAAAAAACCTTGATGATTTCCACCTCTTGCTAAGCTTTGTGCGGTTTTAAAATCAAGCTTTTTAATTTTTTTTGATGCCCTTGTTATTTTTGAAAAATCAGCTTTTTCACATTCTTTTGCCAAATAAATTTCTTTAATTTTTTCTTCATGCTTTTCTAAGATATAAAAAAACACTTGCTTACCATAAACTATCATTTTTAAATAATAACCAAATTCAACTTAAAAGCAGTTTTTGATAATTTTCTTTTGGAGATTTTGCATTGATTTTCGAAAGAAGTTTTGCCTTTGCCTTTAAAGATAAATCAAGCTCATAAATATCTTGCTCACACAAGGTGTTTTGATGAAATTGCTTTTCTTTAGCATTTACCACTGCACACCATTCACCGCGTAAATCCATTGTTTTTAATTTTTCCAAAACCTCTAAAGCTTCTGCTCTAAATTTAGTTTCAAATTTCTTTGTTGCTTCTTTTATGATAAAAATTTCTCTTAAAGGATCAATTTTACTAATTTCTTCTACTAAATTAAGTATTCTAGTGGGTGCTTCATAAACTATACTAGGATAAGGATTAAGCATTAAATTTTCAATATCTTTTTGTCTTTGAGGATTTTTATTGGCCAAAAAACCCATAAAAATAAATTCTTTTTTACAAAATGCACTTGAAACCAATGCAAGCAAAGCAGCATTTGATCCTGTTAAGACTTCATAGTCAATATTGTTTTTAATAGCATATTCGATTAAAAATTGCCCCGGATCGCTAATACCTGGCATACCTGCATCACTTAAATATGCAATATCTTGCTTAAAAAAATCCTCATCTATTTTTGTTAAAAAATCTTTTTCATTATGAGTATGTAAAGCTATATATTTATCAGGCTTTATTTCTAAATTAAATTTTTCATTAAGAAGATGAATTAAAGATTTGCAAACTCTTGTATCTTCACATAAAAAGAGCTTGCATTTTTGTAAAATTTCTAAAGAATGAAAAGAAATATCGTTTAAATTTCCTATGGGCGTAGGAATAAAATATAACATTATTGCATTGCGTATTTTTTCTTAAATTTCTCTACACGACCCGCAGCATCTACGATTTTTTCACTACCTGTAAAGAATGGGTGGCAGCTTGAACAAATATCAACTTTGATTTCTGATTTATTTGACTTAGTAGTAAAAGAATTTCCACAAGCACAACTAACTTTACACTCTACATATTCTGGATGAATTTCTTTCTTCATTGTTTATCCTTTTTCAAAACATTAAGGCGTAATTATATATATTTTTATATAAAAAATAGCTAAATTTAAGCATGCTTTTAAATTATAAATTTTGAAGCAACCCCTATAAGTGCTGTTTGTGCTTTAAGTATATAGTTGGCTTGTAATTTTGCTTTTTTTATATTTATCTCTCTTTCTTTTTGCGAAAATCCGCCTTCAGCGCCAACCAAAAATACATACCTACCGGGATCAAAATTCATCAAATCTTCACCTTCAAAATCTATCAAAACAATATTTTCATAAGCTTGCTGAAATTTTTTAAAATCATCAAAACTTTCAAGTTCCATTAAAGAAGCACGACCGCATTGCTGGGATGATTCTATAAGAATTTTTTCCATTCTTTTAAAATCTAATTTAAAATTTTTTTGCGAGTATTCCATATACACAAAAGAAAGTTTTGCTACTCCAAGTTCATTTAAAAAAGGTAAAGTTTTTTCTATAACCTTTGGATCAATCACCGCCAAAGCTAAATGTATATATGTTTTTAATTCTTGTTTTTCTTCTTTTTTGTCAAGTAAATTTAATACGCAAGAGCGTCTAGAAAGCTCTATGCATTCATAAGTGTAAGTATAAAAATCTTTCAAATTCTTTAATATAATTTTATCACTCACTTTAATTCTTCGAGCCTTTAAGTGCAAAAAGGCTTCATTTTCTAGCTCTAAACTTGCAGTACCACTTTGTGGGTGATATAAAAATTGCATTAAAAATAAAACCTCTTAAGCAAATAAGGTACAAAAAGCAAGAATATACCTAAACACAAAATAAAAAAACTTAAAAATCTAAATTTAGCATAGCGTTTAAACAATCTTGCTTTTTTAAATAAAACAAATTGATAAATAGCCAAAGCAAAAATCAAAATCCAACAAAACCACATAGAAAGCACATAGAAATTAAATTCAAAATGCTTTAAAGCCCATAACAAACTTCCAGTAAAAAGTGTAATTGCTAAAAACAAATAATAAATTGGTAAAAATAGACGAATTCTTTTTATAAAGATAAATTCTTGTGAGAAGTTACTTTGAGTCAAATACAAATAAAACAACATTAAAAAACCATTTGTATATAAACTATACACATGCAATGCTAAAAAAAATTCATAACTTTGATCCATTATTGTCCTTGTGTATTATTTTCATCTTGTATATCATCATCAACAGGTATAGGAAGTGTTTCATCATCTATAATGACATTAGAATCACTTTGTTCAATCTGAACTTGCTCGGTTTGTATTTCTTTTTTTATATTTTTATTCTCTTGATTTGAACAAGCCATAAAAAGCAATATTGGCACAATCAATAAAATCTTTTTCATTACACCTCCTTTTGATTGATAAAAACAAAATTTACATCTTGAAGTTTTTCAAAAAAATCTTTGTCTTTCCATTCATCTCTTATAGCTTGTGAAAAGTCAATATCTGCCAAATCAATCTTTGGTAAAAATTCACTATAAGCATCTTCTCTAAAACCTTGTGCATAACCTGTTCTTGTTTCATGTACAATAATGCTTTTTAAACTAACACCTTGCTCACCATTGACCATCTTAGTCTTTAAAAGCAAAGTATCAATCAGTACAAAAAATATGCGTACAAAATTTTCCGCACTTACATTCACAGGTAAACTCACCCATCTTTGCGAGTGCTTTTTCATATCTTCTAAATAAGCTTTATCATCATCTTTAAAAAGCGTAATAGCATGATCAAAACTATCAATAATTTGTTTTATCTCATCTTTTAACAAACCAAAATCATACACCATTCCAGCATTATCAAGGTATTTACTCTCAAGTAAAATTTCTAACTTATAAGAGTGGCCATGTATGCTTGTTTTACATCGCTTGGAGCTACAAAATCTAACAATATGAGCATTTTCAAATTCAAACATTTTTCTAATAATCATACGCCTTCTTTATCTCCCCAAATTCTAATATGCAATCTATCGGAGTAATTATATCCATTTTTTATACAAAATTCAGCAACACTTAAGGCGTTTTTAGAAATTTCTTCTTCATTTGACCCCATAGGCATACAAAAAACATCATTTTTACAAACTTGTAAAATTTCATTGATTTCTTTTAAGGCTTTATTTTCTTGTAAAAAATCCTTATCCAAAACAAATTTATAAAAACTTTCCTTAGCATAATTTTTAAAAGCTTTCAAAGCTTTTTCATTAATTCTTTTTTCTTTTTTTACACCACTATTGCTAAGCTTTACTCCTAAAGCAAAATAACATTTTTTATACAAAGGATATTTTTCAAAATCAATTTCAATACTTGCATTTGTTTCAAAATGCACCATAAAATCATTTTCTAAAAGTAAATTAATAAAACACAAAAAATCTTTATTTTGATAATTTAACAAAGGCTCACCACCCGTAATTACAACTATAACTTTGCGTGAATTTGCTAGCTTCAAAACCTCATCAAAAAGCTTTGTTGAAGTATATGTTTTATAACAAGTTTTAAATTCTTTAGTAAAAACAGCTCTTATAGTATCACAGCCCAAAAGTATTTTAGAATCTTTTTCTTTTTTTACTCCAAAGCCTGCGCAGTTAAAATTACACCCGGCAAATCTTACAAATATAGCCAAATTTCCACTATATTTTCCCTCACCTTGCAAGCTTAAAAAAGTTTCAACAACTTCCATTATCCACCTGTTTGATAAAAGGCTCTTGTGGAACTTTGATTGGCTTCATTTTCTGCCCATCTATTTTTTTCTGATTTATTTTTTATCACGGTTTTTAAAACTTCACAAGCACTTGCTATGTCTTTATTGCGTATAGCTTTTTTAATGCTTAAAGCCTCATCATAATATAAACAAGGTATTAAAAGCCCTTCGGCTGAAAGCCTTATACGGTTACAACTATCACAAAAATCATGGCTGTGTGGATCAATAATGCCAAACTCATACCCATCTTCAAGTTCATAAATAGTCGCAGGTGCATTTGGACTTTTTTGTCCTTGTTTAAAAGAATACTTTTGAGCAATGATATTTAAAATTTCTGTTGATTTTAAGCCTTTTAAATCTCCATAAGCATGATAATTTTCCATAAATTCTATAAAGCGAATTTGGCTTTTGCGTGCTTTGGCAAATTCTAAAAGATCGATAAATTCACTATCATTAATTCCTTTAAGCGCTACGGTGTTAAATTTAATATTAAAACCTAATTCTAAAGCCTCATTAATACCATTTAACACATCTTTGAGTATGTTTTTTTGAGCTAATTTAAAGGCCACTTCTTCTTTTAAAGTATCCAAAGAGATGTTAATTCTTTTTAAGCCCGCTTGTTTTAAATCCTTTGCTTGTTGTTTTAATAAAGAAGCATTAGTAGTAAGCGCTAGATCTATATCTTGCTTATACTCACTAATCATAGCAATAAATTTATGCAAATCTTTTCTTACTAAAGGCTCACCACCTGTAATACGAATTTTCTTAACTCCTTCATCAATGCAAACTTTAACAAACATAAAAAGTTCTTCAAATGATAAAAGATTTTCCTTAGCACTCCATTCAAATGGAGTTTTTGGCATACAATAAAGGCAACGAAAATTACATCTTTGTGTTACTGAAATTCTTAAATAATCAATCACTCTTCCATAGCTATCTACTAACATCAAAGGCCTTTATAATAATTTATTAAATTTTAAAATAAGCTCAACCCTGCCCATACCTATACGCAAATCTTTGGCAATTTGCTCTATGGATTTTTTTTGATTAAAAAGTTCTATAACTTTTTGCTCTTCATTATCATAGCTTGGGCTTAATTTTGTAATACTTTGAGTTTTTTGTTCTAAATTTAATAAACGATTTTTTTGCTCACTTTGAAATTCTTCAATTACTTCTTCCACTTCTTTTAAAGCACTTAAAATAGGAATAATATTTTGATTGATTTTTTGTTCTAGCACCTGCAAAAGCTCTTCTTTTAATTCTTCTCTTATGGCTTCAGTGTCTATTTCTTCTTTTTCTTGCTCTTGCTCATCTAAACTTTCTTTTTTTAAATAATGATATTGTTTATTTAAATCTTCTATCATTTTACCAAGCTCATTAATCTTAACAATACTTTCTTTTTCTTTAATCATCATATAAGCAAACATAGCAAAAATTAATAAAGCTACAACTAGCCACAATAATAAATCACTATCCATTTTCTTGCTCCTTTAAAATTTTAATCATTGCTCTTTGCATATTTGCTACAAAATTATCATACACAAGCTCATCTTCTGCTTTTATTTGCGTGATTTTTGCTTCATTCTCATTTAATGCTTTAAAAAAAATACTAATTTTTTGACCATTTAAATTAAATCTAGCATAATAATCTTCATCTTGCATTAAACACCTATCTTTAAATTGAATATGTGTAAAATTTACCCCAATCACAAAAGATTTATATTTTAAATTAACAAATAATTTTGTTTTATTAATATCATTTTTTATCAAATACAATTCTTGCTTTAAATCCATAAGCAAATCAAAAATCAACTGCTCACCCTCGCTAAATTCTACCCTTGAAGCAAGCTTTTTCCATTTGCTTAAATTGACATAATTATTACTTGAAACATATTCTTGCAAAAACTCTTCATATCTTTCTTTGCTCTCTTCAAATTCTAATTCCAAAGAGCTTTTAAAAAATTTCATCTCCATAAAAGATCAACCCATATAAAAATAAAAAAGACTATACTTAAATACCCATTTAAAGTAAAAAATGCTTTGTCAATTTTTGCAAAATTCTTTCTAACAATGCGGTGCTCAAAAAATAAAATAACAGCACTAACAATCACACCTAAAAATGCAATATTTCCTGTTGGAGCTACCCAAACAAATAAAAACCAAAAAAGCACTGCTAAAACATGACAAAATGCTGAGATAAACAAGGTCGCTTCAAGCCCAAATTTAGCAGGTATAGAGTGCAAGCCTGTCTTTTTATCATACTCCATATCTTGCAAAGCATAAAGTAAATCAAAACCAGCTGTCCAAAAAGTAACACCCAAACACAAAATAACACTATAAATTTCAATACTTCCCAAAACCACAATACTGCCTGCAATAGGAGCAAGTCCTAAGCAAAATCCTAATACTAAATGCGCTAGGGATGAAAATCTTTTAAAGGCTGAATAAATAGCTAAAATAAACAATACCGGCAAAGAAAGAGCAAAGGCTAGTTTGTTGATAAAATAACTTGCCAAAACAAAAATAATAGCATTTAAAATAATAAAAAGTAAAATGCTAGTTTTACCTATACGACCATCGATATTAGGTCTATTTGCACATCTTGGGTTGTTTTTATCAATGTCCTCATCCATCAAACGATTGATTGCCATTGCAAAATTTCTTGCACTTACCGCGCAAATAACACCCAAAAACAAAGCTTTAAAACCAAACCAAGTGCTATCATTTAAAATAACAGAAGCTACAATCATCGAAACAAACAAAAATGGTAAAGCAAAAATAGAATGCTTAAAAACAATCAAATCCAAAATATCTTTTAATTTTTCTTTTAATAAAGGCATTTTTTCTCTTTATAATATATTTTTGTTATGATTTTACTAAAATAATTTTAAATTTAGGATATTTT
The DNA here is from genome assembly GCF_025771545.1 of Campylobacter sp. IFREMER_LSEM_CL908. NCBI lineage: Bacteria > Pseudomonadati > Campylobacterota > Epsilonproteobacteria > Campylobacterales > Campylobacteraceae > Campylobacter > Campylobacter sp. IFREMER_LSEM_CL908. Next base: position 36,129 of record NZ_JAKMQK010000002.1, on the reverse strand, counting down.
TACGATGTTTTTTGAATTTGCACTCATTGGAACTACTGCAAGTGGCAAAACAGAACTTGCTAACAAACTAGCTTATGAATTTAATGCAAGTATTTTAAGCCTTGATAGTCTTTGCGTGTATAAACAAATCAACATCGCTTCAGCCAAAACAGAGCAAAAAACCTTAGATGAGCTTGATTATTTTGGAATAAATTTATTAAATGTTAATGAGCATTTTAATATCGCTTTGTTTTTTGAAGAATACAAAAAAGCAAAAGCCTTTGCTCAAAAAAACAATCAAATGCTTATCATCACAGGTGGAACTAGTTTTTATTTAAAAGCTTTAATGGATGGCTTGAGTGAAAATTTCAAAGAAAGTCAAAACACGCTAAGTAATGATGAAATTTATCATTTAATGATAAAAATTGATCCACATACCAAAATAGAAAAAAACGACACCTATCGCTTAAAAAAATGGCTTGGAATTTATGAGCAAACTAATAAAATCCCAAGCGAAGTTTTAAAAGAAACAAAACAAGAAGCTTTAATTAAAAAACTTGATATTTTTGAAATTTCTTGGCAAAAAGATCTTTTGGAAAAACGCATTATTAAACGCACTAAAAATATGCTTGATGAGGGTTTAATAGATGAAGCTAAAATGCTATATAGTAACTACGATCATCATTTAAAAGCACTAAATTCCATAGGCTTAAAAGAATGTAAAGATTTTTTAGATAAAAAAATAAATTTAAACGAGCTTGAAGAACTCATCATCATTCACACAAGACAACTTGCCAAAAGACAAAGAACTTTTAATAAAAAATTCAACAAAGAAATTTTAGATTTTCAAAACGCTTATGAAAATTTAAAAGCTTATAGTTTAAAAAAACATCAAGGCTGAGTGTTTAAGACATTTAATTTATCTTTACATAAATTTTGCCAATTGCTTGTTGTGTTAATATCTATACAATTTTGCAAACTTTGCTTTTGATTTTGCATATCTTTTAAATCTTCATAAATATTACTTTGCATATAAAAAGCTCTTGCGCGCTCATCATCTTTTAAAGGATTAGCAAGCAAATCTTTAAACAAAGTTAAGGCTTGTTGAGCTTGATTGTTTTGTTTTAAAGCTTTGATATAGATAAATTCTAAATCCGGACTAAAAAGATTTACTCCTTTTAAATTTTGATAATCAATAGCCTTTGGAGCATAAGTTAAAATACTTGTTAGAAAATTATTTTTTTCACAATAACGCAAAAACTCATAATATAATTCCACCATACGATAATTCATAGGAAATTGCTCTAGTTTTTGCAAAGTTCTTATCATAGCATTATAATCTTGCAATTTAAGTTCAGCAAAAAATTTAATATAATTTGCTTCAAATTTTTCATCATCGCTAATAATAGTTCTTGTATTTAAAATATCATTAATTGTTTTTACAACAAAACGATAACGCTTATCTTTAAGCGCTAAATCTGCACTTTGGAGTTTATAAAAAATAATATCATCATTTTCATTTTCCACTATATATTTTTTAGCTTCTTCTATACGAGTAGTACGCTTAAAGCATTCAAGCATTTGTTTTTTATTTTGTATTTTATTTCCCACATCATAGACCTTAAAATCATCATATACTTTAACAGCAGCTAAGCACTCATCATTTTTTAAATTTTGTTCTAAAACTAAAATAGCAGCTTGTTCTAAAAGATTTTTGATTTCTTTGTTGGAATATTTTTCTATGTCTTTTTGATAACTTACAACTTTTTCATAATTTTTTTCTTGAAAATATAATCTCACATTATCAAATAAAGCCATACTAGAAATTTCTCCAGCATACTTTTGCATGATCTCTTCATATCTTTGATGTAAAAAACTTGCATTATTATCTTTTAAATATAAGAAATTTTTATCTTGAGCTTCTTTTATTAAACTCACATATTCACCCAAAGGAAAATCTTCTGTGTAAAGATCTAAATACTTTTGAGCTTTAGTATGTTCATTTGCATTCAACAAAGCCAAAGAAAGATCTTTTAATACTCTTTCATATTCTTTATCGACTTTAGTCAAATGCGTAAAAATATACTCATAAATTTTAGAACTTAAATCATAAATTCTATGATTACTAAAAGCCTTAGCTAAAGATAAAGAATTTTCTAAATCACTCATAAAAAATTCAGGATTTGATTCTAAAATTTTACTTGCTAACTCCTTGGCTTCTTTTGTATTTTGCGCTTCTAAATAATTTTTAGACAAAAATAAAGCAGCTCTACTAGCTAAATCTGCATTCGGAGTAGAATAATATACATCTTGATAAATATTATTTGCTATATTTTTTTTACCCAAATGATATAAATAATCTGCATAATCAAGTAAAGCTATTATGGTATATTTATCGTCTTTATGCTCAGTACTTAAAGTATCAATAATATAATCGACATTAGATCTTTGAGATAAGCCCATATAAACTCTCATCATGATATACATTACTTCCGTATAATCTTTATCATTAATATAAGTTCTCACCCATCTTTTAGCATCATCTAGCATTTGCTCTAAAATTTGCTGATCTTTATCAAGCTCATAAGTGTAAAGCTTATTTTGCGCTCTTAATTTATAAAGCTCAAATTCATTCATAAATACACTACCTTGATAACGCTTAATAGCATTAACAGCATCTCGTAAAACTTGATCGTATTTTTTGGCTTCATATTCTTGTTTGATATTAAAATATGCATTAAAATCTGCACTTTTTGAAGTTTCCATAGGATTAGAATTTAAATCCAATGCTCCAATATAAGGCATTAATGCATCATCAAAATAAATATCAAAATCAAGTCCATCGCTAGGTTTATAATACCTTAAATCCTTAGTAAAAATAAACACAAAATGTTTAGAAGTATCTCCATTTTGACTTTGAATTTCTTTAGCATTAAAAATATCTTGAGAATAATTAAACATTTTAGCTAAAATTTTAGGATATATTTTAATTGTCAAAAAAGTTTGGTGTTTTTCAAAATAAATTGTAAAATCATCAAATTCTTTATTTTGAAATTGCATATTACTAACGCCCAAAACATTGCACTCAAAATGAGTTTTTTCAAATTCAAAAATACTCTTGCAAGTAAAATCTTTATTATCTTTTAAATGCAAAAGTGTAAAGGGACGATTTTGTTCTTCCCCTTTATTAACAATAACCTCAAAAGAAAATATATAATTTATGCTTAATAATAATAAAAATAAAATCCTTATCATGAGCGTGATTATAGCAATATTATTTCACAAAAGCAAAAACGCACATGATAAGCTTCCGATAAAACATAAACTTAAAATAATCTTTTGCTTAATATCTAAATTTATACTCTTTATAGATTGACTTTTTTTAAAAAAGATATAAATTAAAATTTTCAAATAAGCATAAAGCATGATCATGGAACTTAAAGCTATAGCAAATATAAGCACATAATAGCCCGAATTTAAAATAGAAGCTAAAATTAAAATTTTACCCCAAAAAATCCCAAAAGGTGGAATTCCTGCTATACATAAAATAAACATAGCTAATATTATAGATAATACGGGTCTTTGATCAAATAAGCCAGAAAAACTTTCAAATGAGCTTTTTTGAAATAAACTTAAGATTAAAAAAATTCCATAGTTTGCAAAAGCAAAAGAAACCCAATAAACGAACAAGGCAAAAATTGAAAGCAGGTAAGAAGTTCCATCTCCTTGAGAACTCACACTCATACTAGAAACAATAACAGCCAATATAAAAGAAGAATGAGTAATAGAGCTATATGCAAGCATTTTTTTTGCATCTTTTTGAATTAAAGCTACTATGCTTACAGCAAGCATAGAAAAAATTGCTAACGATGCGACTATGTATTCAAATTTTACTCCACCGCCTAAAGCAGAAAAAATTCTTAAAACTACTATTATCATAGCAATTTTTGGAACAATAGATATGAAAGCTATAAAATTTGTATGAACTCCACAATATACATCTTTTAGCCAAAAATGAAAAGGAGCGATAGAAAGTTTTACTCCAACAATAACCAAAAACATTACTCCAGCACATAATAATATAGGATCTGAAATATATTCAGAATGCAATAAATTATCCAAATCCAAAGACTTTGTTTTTAAATACACAAAAGCACAAGCAAAAACAAAAAATCCAGCCCCTACTGCAGCTAAGGCAAAATATTTTATGCTAGAACTAATAGCATTATGAGTTCCTCTTAATGCTATTAATGTATAAAGAGCTAAAGAAGATCCTTCTAAAGCTAGGAAAATCACAATTAAATTAGTACTTGAAACCATTAATATTAAGGAAGCAACCATAAACAAAAATAAAGAAAAAAATTCTGCTCTTTGTTCATCTTTGTCTATAAGCAAATAAAGCATAGAAAAAAACAAAATAATTATTTGCGCAAAAATTGCATAATTATCGCTTACAAATAAACCAAAAAAAGCATGAGAATTATCTAAAACAAAACCATTATAAAGCAATAAAAAACACAAAGTGCTAAGCAAAGCTATAACACTTGCTCCTATATAAAAATTTCTAGAAAGTTTTTTAAATGCACTCAATAAAAGTAATGCAATAGCCCAAAAAAGCAATGACAACACAGGAAATAATAATACAAAATTTAATTTTTCTAAACTAAAACCACTCATTAAAAACCTCTTATACTATCTATGATTTTTTGATTTTCTATGGCGATATTTCTTGTTTGCATAACTTCAAGAATACTATTTACATTAGAAGCAATTTGATCTAGCATAGCACTTGGAGCTACCCCTAAATAAATCACTAATGCACTTAAAATACTTAAAACAAAAATTTCACCTTTTTTAAGCGTAAATTTACTGCACACTTCTTCTTCACAAGTAGCAAAAAACATATTTCTATAAATATTTAGCATATAAATAGCTCCTAAAACGATTACACCGCCTGCAAATAATGCATACCATAAATTTACACTTGCCACACCTTGCAAGATCAAAAACTCACCTACAAAGGAAATAGTCAAAGGCAATGAAATAGATGAAAACAACAATACTGCAAAGAAAAAGCTAAATAATGGGGCTGTTTTAGCTAAATTTTTATAAAAGTCTAAATCAAAAGTATGATATCTTTTGTAAAGCATATAAGCGGCTAAAAATAAGCCACCTGTTACTATACCATGTGCAAACATATAAAATACAGAACCACTAACCCCATTATAAGTAAAAGTTACGATACCTAAAATTACCACACCCAAATGCGAAATTGAGCTATAAGCAATTAATTCTTTTAAATCCTTGGCTTTAAAAGCAATTAAGGCTGCATATAAAATTCCAACTATACATAAAATAGCAAGTAAAGAATAATAATGATTCAAAGTATCAGGCGCTAAAGGCAAAATAAATCTTAAAAACCCAAAAGGTGCCATTTTAAAGCTTACAAGCATTACAGATACTAAAGTCGGACTTTTGGTATAAACCTTTGGAGCCCAAGTATGAAAAGGAAATAAAGGACTTTTAATCGCAAAAGCAATAAAAAATCCTACAAATATTAGATTTTGTGCATTCTCAGGTATAAAAAATTCACTCTTATACCAAGCTAACAAATCAAAACTCCAATATCCAAAACTTTGATAATACAAAAATCCCACATAAATAATAGCTAAAAGCATAAGCATAGAACCGCAAAATGCATAAATGAAAAATTTAATCCCTGCCTTATAATTATCTGAATATCTACCTATTAAATAAATAAGCGGTATAAGAGAAAACTCCCAAAATACATAAAACAATAAAGCATCCAATGAAGCAAAAAGTCCTACAATGCAAAATTGTAATAAAAATATACTTATTACAACACTTTTATCTTGAATATCCAAACATATAAAAGATAAAAAAATCATAATAGAACAAAGTAATATTAAATAAAGCGCTATAGCATCTACACCTATGTGAAAATTAACTATCAAAGAATTTAAACTAAATTCATAAGCCATGCCACCATCGTAGTTAAATAACAAAAAAACATTAAAAACTAAAATCAAAAAACTAACTAAAACAGCAAAGGACTTGCTATCTTCTTTTTGTAAAAATAAAGCTATAAAAGCCGCAAAAAATGGAAATAACATTAATAAACCGAGCATATTACACCGCCAAAGCTAAACAAAATAAACACACAAAAGCCAAAACTACAATTCTTAAAGCCAAAGAATAATCCTTACCCATACTAAGAACCCTAGCAAATGTTTTAAGGAAAAATGCAATACTATCTACCAAAGCATCTAAAATTTCTTTATCAGCTTTTCTTAAAAATTCACAAAATAAAGCATACTTACTAACAATAAATTGATGATAAAATTTTGGTATGTAGTATTCATTAAACAAAAGTTTGTAAATACTTGTTTTAGAAAGTGATGGTTTAAACCAATTTTTCCAATAAGCTATGATAGCTAAAAGCACTCCAAGTACCGCAGAAACACTTGCAAGTATCATAACTAAAGAATTTTGACCATCAATAAAAGCTAAATTTTTACTTACAAAATCCATAAAGCTATGCTCAAAAAATCCTGCTATAATAGCAAGTAAAGCCAAAGGACTCATCGCAAGCAAAGCTATTTTACTAGCTTCATGGGGATGTTCTTCATGTCTTTTTGGAGTAAAAAATACAAGCATTAAAAGTCTAAAGCTATAAAAAGCTGTCATAAAAGCTGCTATTAAAAGTACTAAAAAAATTCCATGATGATGGCTTATAAAAGAAAATCCTAAAATTAAATCTTTAGAGAAAAATCCTGCAAAAGGATAAATTCCTGCTAAAGCTAAAGAACCTATAAGCATTAAAATAGCACTAAAACGCATACTTTTATAAAGTCCACCCATTTTACTAATGTCAAGCTTATCATTCATAGCATGCATAACATTACCCGCACCTAAGAATAATAAAGATTTAAAAAATGCATGAGTTGCAAGATGAAATAAAGCTATTGCATAAGCTCCAAGACCTGCTGCTACAAACATATACCCAAGTTGAGAAAGCGTCGAATATGCAATAATTCTTTTTAAATCTTTAGCCACCATGGCCATAGAAGCAGCAAAAAGTGCTACAAAAGCTCCAAGTATAGCGATAAAATACCCTACTTCAGGAACTTGTAAATAAAGCTCCCCTGCGCGAATTACCAAATAAACTCCCGCAGTAACCATAGTAGCAGCATGGATTAGAGCTGAAACTGGCGTAGGTCCTGCCATAGCATCAGCAAGCCAAGTATGGAAAGGAAATTGTGCTGATTTACCCATAGCACCTACAAAAAGTAAAAGTGCTATTAAAATCAAAATCACATCATTTTCATGCCCTAAAGATAAAAGGGTAAAAAATTCATCATATTTTAAAGAGTTAAATTCTATATAAATTAAGAAAATTCCTAAAAGCAAAGCCAAATCTGCAATTCTATTCATGATAAATGCTTCATTAGCAGCAAAAGTGTATTTTTCATTATGATACCAAAAACCTATCAAAAGCCATGAGCAAAGTCCAACACCTTCCCAACCTATAAAAAGTCCTAAGAAATTATCACTCATAATCAAAAACATCATAGAAAAAACAAAAAGTCCCAAATAGCTAAAATAGCGATTAAACCCTTCATCATGCTCCATATAAAATATACTATATAAATGCACAAAAGTCGCTACTATACTTACCACATTCATCATAATCAAAGTAATAGAGTCTATTTTAAAACCAAAACTAACATCTACTAAAGATATCCAAGTACCAAGTTCAAAATTAAAATGCACTCCATTATTTAATAAAATAATTGAAGCAAGAGCTGAAAAAGCTATAAATAAAGAAGCTAAATAACCTAAAATAATTTTCTTAGCACTAAAAGCAAAAATACCTAAAATAACAGCTGAAGCCAAAGGAGAAAAAAGTGCAATTAAAGCTAAATTTTGCATTTTATCTCTCCTTTTTCAGCTAAAGAGCTAAGCTCTAGTGTTCCTGTTTTTCTATACCATAAAACACAAAGCGCTATCCCAACAGCTACTTCACAAGCTGCAACTCCCATTACAAATAAAGCAAAAATTTGACCTTCTATGTCTTTATGAGAAGCTCCTGCTGTAACTAAAGCCAAATTAGCAGCATTTAATAGAATTTCACTTGAAATAAAAAGCATAATTAAATTTTGGCGTTTTATGATACCTATTAGACCAATGATAAACATCAAAATAGCCACAATGTAGTATTTTTCTAACATCATTGTTCGTCCTTTTTTACATTTTTTTGAGTAAGTGCTATAGCACAAATTAAAGCTATTAAAAGTAAAATTGCCATAAATTCAAAAGCAAGCATATATTTTGTAAATAGAGCAAAGCCTATTTGCTGAGTAGAATCAAGACTATAAACTTCACTAGTTTCATTTAAACCAAACTCATATCCCATAATAATACTAACTAATAAAACAGCACTAAAAATCACAGCAAAAATGAAGATTCTTTTACCTTTTAAACTTTCTTTTACTTTTATAGAAGCATCAAAAAACATCATAGCAAAACTATAAAGACCTAAAATAGCTCCACTGTAAACAATTATTTGAATTGCTCCAATAAATTCAGCATTAAGTAAAAAATAAAATCCACTTAAAAAAACCATAGCCACAGCCAAAGAACTGATAGCATAAAGCACGCTAGTGCTTAAAACACTAATTAAAAAAAATCCCAACACCAAAACACTTAATAAACAAAAAGCTATCGTTTCAAACATTTTCTTCCTTTGGAGCATCTTGCTGTCTTTGCAAATCTATCTCATAATAATTTGGAGTTTTCTTTACTAAATCATCAGCATCTTTTCTTAAACTACCACTTCCTTCAAACACCACTTGATTTTTAAGCTCATCGATAGGGGTTAAAAAATCTTCCTTTTGACCAAAATAAGATCTTTGCTCTGCGGCATTTTCATATTCTTTACCATGCACAATGGCAAGTTCAGGACAAACATCAGCGCAAAATCCACAATAAATACAACGCCCTAAATTAATACTATAATTTTCGACCTTTTTGCGTCCATCTTCGCTTAAACTCGTTTCCATTCTTATACAATTACTAATGCAAATTTTTTCACACAAGCCACAACCAATACAACATTCATTTTCACTTTCAATAAAACGCATCAAACGATGAACTGCACGATATCTATCATCTAAAGCAACTTTTTCCATAGGATATTTAATCGTTGCGCTATTGTTTTTTTTAAACATTTCTCTTAATACGACAAATAAACCTACAAAAAGCTCTGTATTTAAAGAACGCTTGATTACTTGTATGAATTTTTCATAAGTATTTTGAGGATTTTTACGCTCAAAATCTACTTTAAAATAACCTTTTTTCATTGTTTTTTCCTATATCACAAGCACTAAAGCACTAATTAATAAATTTAAAACCGCTAAAGGTATTAAAATCAAATAACACATTCTCATTACTTGATCAGGACGCAGTTGCGGAAAAGCACCTCTAGCCCAAAAATACCAAAAGAACACAAAAGACACTTTCAAAAGCATCATAATAGCCCCTGGTATAATCCAAAAATCATTAAATCCACCCAAAAATAAAAGCGATATCATAATCGCTCCGGTAATCATGGCTGTATATTCTCCGATAAAAAACATACCCCATCTAAGTCCGCTATATTCAGTGCCATAACCTGAAACAAGTTCAGTTTCGTTTTCACTTAAACAAAGTGGAGTTCTATTAGTTTCTATAAAAATAGCTATCACAAATAAAATAAAAGCTAAAGGTTGTTTAAAAATAAGCCAAGAAAGTATGCCATCACTTTGATAGTTATTAATATCTACTAAAGACAAAGATCCAACAAGCATTACAACACACACCAAAGAAAGCCCTGCAACGCTCTCATAAGAGATAATAGAAACAAGCCCTCTTGCCCCGCCTAGCAGCGACCATTTATTATTACTTGCTAAACCTCCTAAAAAAATCGCATAAAAACTAACTCCACCCATACCTACAACAAAAAGCAAGGCTACATTAATATCAGCGATAATAGGACGAATCACTCTACCAAATAAAGTAAATTCAGGAAAAATAGGTATAGCTGCAATTGCTACAAAAGCACAAATTGCTGCAATCAATGGAGCGATTAAAAACACCACTTTTTGAGCATAAGTTGGCACTATATCCTCTTTAGTAAAAAGTTTAATCATATCAGCAACTACTTGAAGCAATCCAAAAGGACCTACCATATCAGGCCCTAAACGACGATGAAATAAAGCCAAAGCCTTTCTTTCAAGATAAGTTGCCAAGCCTGCTAAAGTAGCAAAAATAGCTATAACAAGCACACATTTTATAATTGTTTCTACAATAAAAAAAGTAATATCACTCATATTTTAGCTCCTGCTTTTTCAAGCCAAACTTTTACATATCGAGTATTATCAAATAAAGATTTATAATCAATCTTACTATCATAATCCCCTAAATACGCACCATTTTCTAAAGATTCATCACATTTTACACTTATAGCAATTTGAGTTTTTTCATTTTTTAAAATAACACTATCATCTTGGTTTAAATCAAATTTTTGCATTAAATCAGACGATAAAAATAAAGCTCCAACCTCATTAAAAGCTCTATTACTAAGTTTTGAAAACTGATGAATGCTATTTGCATGATATAAGGTTAAATTTCCTTCATTTTGCTCTTTAACTTCTTGAATGCTTAATGTTTTTTCAAACTCAAAATGGGAAAAATCAAGCTCATAACCTCTATGATTTACCCCACCATTATCATAATGATTTTCTAACTCATCAAAGTCAATTACCCTAAAGCCTTTATTTTGTGGTAAAAATTTAGTATAGTTGATCGTAAATTCTTCATCAAAACCTAAGGCATTTGCCAAATCATTTAAAAAATAACCTTTAAATTCTAAAGCCGCATTTGTAGGAACTAATCTTTTATCATAATTTACAAAGCTACCTTCTTGTTGATTTAAACTAGAACTTGCAAGATCAAAATGCCCATCATAAGAAAAAGCAAAATCGCCTTTTTCGTTATAACCTAATATTTTTCCTACTTGAAAATCTTGACTTAAATCACAAATCAAACTCACACCTAAGGTATTAGTACAAGTTGGATTTAAAAAGACTTTAAATTCAGTATATTTTTGTACCAAAGCACAAAGTTTTGCTAGCTTGGCACTTTGCTCATCATAGTAAAAATCACTTCCTATAATAAGTGTAAATTTTTGCTTTTTTGCGAGTAAAGTCTCTAAAATATCCTCATCTATGCCAAGATTTTTCGCATAATTTGATCTTTGTACCTCTATGCTTTTTTTAATTTTTTTAGGCACAAGTTTTTTAACTTCTTCTATAATAGTTTCGCCGTTTTCATTTTGCTTTTCTATCTTTTCAGTAACTTCTTCATTAATAGTTTCTTCTATTTCTTTTGTATCTTGATAATACGCATTTTCTAATGTGTTTTTAAAATCCTGCGGAAGCTCTTTGGCAAATTTTTGCAAGATAAATAATAAAATACTTTCATTATCTTTAATATCATGATTAATCTGCAAGAAATTTTTAGAATATTTATCCACACCTTTATCTTTTATAGGGTGAAAATATAGCCCTGCACCTTTATTCATTACCAAAGCGTTATTAACTTTATATCCTAGCGTTGGCGCATCATAGCGTAAAAATGAACCTACGATGATTAAAAAATCACTTTGAGTGATATCGTCTGTATTTGCATTATACATTGCATTTGCATTTTGATAAAAACAAGCTAGGAAATCTTGGAATTTTTTAGCTTCATGATTTATAAGATTAAGATTAAATTTTTTACTTAAATTTTGCAAGATTAAAGCTTCTTCGTTAGTAATAAAACTATTAAATAAAATATTTTTTATTTCATCATTTTTTATCATATTTACTAATTTTTCAAAAGCTTTTTCGTCTTTACCTTGAACTTCATTTTGAGTATTAAAACCATATCTTGCAGCTTTATTTAGCGTAGCAAAAGCAAAATCATTGCTCACTCTATAAATTTTTTCTTTTTGATTATTAATACTAGTTTGTTTAATATCATAATATATCAACTCACAATCACTTGAATGTGGATTACTAGCTGGAATTTTCTTTAACTCCCAAGCATTAGATGTATATTGAAAAGCCGAACCCACCAAAGCTCCCGTTGGACATACACTTGTACATTCTCCGCAAAAAGAACAATCAAGCATATCGCCACTACTCGGTGCAATTAAACTCTTTTGAAATTTAGTCCAAATAGCTAGCGCATCTTTACTCATACTTTCTTTAAAGCTTGCATCGGGCGCGCTTGCTCCTCTTGAAGTAGTTTTTAAAGCGCTTTCTCCTATTTTATCTTTACAAACTGTAATACATCTTTCACACACGATACATAAAGCTGGATCATAATTAATCTCGCCCCATTTTTTATGCTCTTTATGGGTATCTTTAATCCAATAATTTTGCACATTTACTCTTGCTTTGTGTGTAAAGTTTTGAAGCTCACACTCACCGGATTTATCACATACTCCACATTGCAAAGGATGATTAATGCAATATGCTTGCATGATAGCATTACGCTCATCCCATAAATTTGGCAAATCACTTTCTACTACCATACCTTCTTTAACTTTAGTATTACAAGAATAAACCTTTTTACCATCAGCTTCTACCATACACATACGACAAGCAAGTGTTGGAGAACAACCATTTAAATAACAAATTGCGGGAATGAAAATATCATTTTTTCTTGCGACATTTAAGATATACTCACCCTCATTTGCCTCACATTCTATACCATTAATGATAACTTTCATTTTATAACCTTAACTTGAGCTTTTGAAAAAGCAAAATCAGCGCTTTCATAATCAAACAAAGCCACCGTGCCTTTCAAATCATGATTGATTTTTACTATAGTTGTAAATTCTTGAGTGTTTATTTTTAAATTAATTTTATCCCCATCCTTAACCTTAGCAATTAAAGCAAAAGAAGAAGAGCAATGCAAATTTTTGTCCTCTAAAGGTGCTTGCATGATAATAGTTCCATCAAAATTATCAAGTTCTAAAAGCTCACTAAAAGAATTTTGTATTGACAAATTTTCTTCATTTTCATTAGAGCAAATTAGCAAAAGATTAAATTTATGACAAAGTTTTTCTAAAAAATACTTAATATTTTCAAAATCTTTATGTTGATATAAATTTTCATCAAAAATAATACATTTTGCTTCTTTTAAAAACTCTAAAATCTCTAAAGCTTCTTCTTCACCAAAGCAAGATTCAGCACTTAAATACCCCTCATCAAATTCGTTAAATTCAGTCTCCAAGCTCATCTTACAAAGCAAAGCAAGCACAAAAGGCACACTTGCAATCTCACATTTATAAAAGTTTGCTTTTAAATTTTTATCCTCTAAACAAGAAATATTATAATTTTTACTTTTGTTAAGCTTAGCGCAAAGTGAAGGATTTTTCAAAGAAAGCAAATCCACAAAACACAAAGCATTTAAGCCTTCTTGATATTTTGCTAATTTCATTGTCCTACCTTTTTAAAAACTATAGTCCAATCTACTTGATTAAATTTTAAAGAATTTAAAAGTTCACAATTTTGCTCTTTTATGAAAGCAAAACTTTTTTCTACATTAGAAAAATCTCCTATTTCAAATAAAACTACTAAAACTTCACCCATATAGGCATTTTGAATGATTTGCTCTAAATCCTTAAACAAATCTTGACTTTTTCTTAAATCCACGCGTCTCATCGATCTATCTCGCCTAAAACTATATTAATACTTCCTAAAATTGCCACTGCATCAGCCAAATATGATCCAACAAGCATTTCTTCTAAAAATGCACAATGAAAAAAGCTTGGGGTTCTAGCTCTTAATCTATATGGTCTACCGCTACCATCTGAGTGGATAAAAAATCCAAGTTCGCCTTTTGGACTTTCAGTTGGCACATACACCTCTCCTTTTGGTGGTTTTAGACCTTGGGTTACTAGGACAAAATGTTGCATAAGAGAATAATTTTGCGTCATGATTTGCTCTTTTGAAGCGCTTACATATTCAGGATGATTGCATAAAATTTCAGGCGGAGTATCTTGATAAAGCTTAGCACATTGAACTAAAATTTTTAAACTTTCTCTAAATTCTTGCATATAAACCTTATATCTTGCATAAGAATCACCCATTTTGGCCACAGGCACGCCAAAATCTACCTCATCATAAAGCAAATAAGGCTCTTCTTTTCTAACATCATAAGCAATACCACTTCCTCTTAGCATAACCCCACTACAACCCCAACTTAGCGCTTGTTCTTTGCTTACAACTCCTACATTTTCAGTTCTTACACGCCAAATTCTATTATCATCAAGCAAAGCTTCATAATCTTTTATATCATTTGGAAATTTATTACAAAATACCAAAAGTTCATCTAAAAAACCTTCAGGTAAATCAAGCATTACCCCGCCTATTCTCATAGATGAATGCGTAAGTCTTGCCCCGCAATATTTTTCTATTAGATCAAGCACATACTCACGCTCTCTAAAGCAGTATAAAAATACTGTCATCGCGCCAATATCAAGTGCATGTGTAGCAAGCCATAACAAATGCGAAGCAATACGGTTTAACTCAAGTAAAATCATCCTTATCACACTTGCTCTGCGTGGAATTTCCAAACCACAAAGTTTTTCCACAGCAGCTACATAGGCATAATTATTTGCACTAGCTGCGATATAATCCATTCTATCAGTAGTTGGGATAAACTCTTGATAGATCATATTTTCAGCCATTTTTTCCATACCACGATGCATATAACCTATACAAGGAGCAGCCTTGGTGATTTCTTCTCCATCAAGCTCTAAAATAAGGCGTAAATTTCCATGAGCACTTGGATGTTGAGGGCCAAGATTTACTATCATGGTGCCATCTTCACGCTCAAAGCTTATATTTTCATAATAAGGTTTTAATTTAGTAGAAATTTGCATTTTATCTTCTCTTATCTAAAATTTTTACTTGCGTTCTTTTGGCTTTTTTCACAAAAGGCACGCCACCTTCTTCTTGATATTCTTGTAGGTATTTATCCTCTCTTGGAGCTTCGCCTTTACCAACCTCATGATAAATTCTACTAAAGTTTAGCGTGTCTTTTTCATCTACAAAACCTGGATCTCTATTTTCTTCACCTACAACCTCGCGGTATTCTTTTCCAAAAATTTTATCTATCTCATACCACTTAGCAAATTCATCACCATGCAAAGGATAGCTTTTTAAAAAAGGATGTCCATACCAATCATCAGGCATTAAAAGTCTTTTTAAATTTGGATGATTGATGATGAAAATTCCAAACATATCATATATTTCTCTCTCACACCAATTAGCACCTTTAAAAACCCTTATAACACTTTGAAGCCTTTCTTTTAAACCAACGAAAGTTTTTATTCTCACTCTTAAATTTTTCTCCATATTTAAAAGCTGATAATATACTTCAAAACCCTGTTTTTGAGCGACAAAATCAATCGCACTTGCGTCAGTAAAACAGCTATAAC
The DNA here is from genome assembly GCF_025771545.1 of Campylobacter sp. IFREMER_LSEM_CL908. Classification (NCBI taxonomy): domain Bacteria; kingdom Pseudomonadati; phylum Campylobacterota; class Epsilonproteobacteria; order Campylobacterales; family Campylobacteraceae; genus Campylobacter; species Campylobacter sp. IFREMER_LSEM_CL908. The sequence continues at coordinate 20,591 of NZ_JAKMQK010000002.1, read as the reverse complement.
CTAAATTCTTAAGCTTATCAAGAATAGCAACATTATCATCTTTGTTTATCTCAATCACCCAAAAATCAAGCTCTATAAAAGAATTTTTTAACTCAAATTCTTGGCTTAAAATTTGATGATCACTCTCAAAAACACTACCCTCTGTGCTTAGTTTTTTAGTTGCAGGTGCATGGTAAAATCTATCCTCATAATAATTTTTTAACTGAGCATTTTTCTTATCGCTATATTTTCTCATCATATAAGCCTTTTTGGAGCTATTTTTCTGCTTGCTTTTTCTTTACGAATTCTTTTTTGCAAAATCATCAAAGCAAATTGAAAAGTTTCAGGACGCGGGGCACAGCCTGGCACATAAATATCAACAGGAATAATCCTATCCACTCCTTGGACAGTAGAATAGGTATTAAACATACCGCCAGTATTTGCACAAGAACCCATAGAAATAACCCATTTAGGATCAGGCATTTGATCATAAAGTCTTCTTGTAAATTCAGCATGTTTTTTACTTAAAGTACCCGCTATAATCATTACTTCAGATTGTCTTGGACTTGCTCTAAAAATTGTTCCAAATCTATCAAAATCATATCTTGCACCACCTGCTGCCATCATTTCAATAGCACAACAGGCAAGTCCATAAGATAGTGCCCATAAAGAATTACTTCTACCCCATTGCACTAACTTATCAACCGTAGTTAAAACAACTGGCGCATTACTCATTTTTTGATACTCTGCCATGCAAATGCTCCTTTTTTATAAGCATATAAAAAGCCTACTGCAAGTAATAAAATAAAAACAAACACTTCCACTAAGGCGAATAAAGATAAGCCATATTTTGAAAGTTCTGCGGTTAAATCTTTAAAAATCACCGCCCAAGGAAATAAAAACACCACTTCAATATCAAGCAAAATAAAAATCAATGCAAAAACAAAAAATTGAGAATTGATTTTATTTGCTTGTTTAGAAGCCATAGGCCCACACTCATAAATTCCTAGTCCAAGTTTTTTTCTATTATGAGAAGCTAGCTTAGAACCTATTTTAGAAGAAATATACACCAAAGTAAAAAATATAACACTTGCAATAACAAGCATTGCAAAGATGCCAAAGTATTGATGCTCTATAGTTGCGTGCGTCATAATAAACCTTTTATTTAAGCATAATTAAATTTATTTTACTTCAATTTAGCTATATAAAAACTTATTATCAAAAAAATAAATTTTTATGTATTTCAAAATGAAACAGTTTTTATCTTTATTATAAATACATTTTTTTATGGCAAATATCTTGTAAGATTTTTTCCTGATGAGAAATAAAAATATAAGTAATATCGTATTTTTTTTGAAAAGCATATAAATAATTTAGAATTTTACAAGCAGTTGGTATATCAAGTGCTGCTGTGATTTCATCTAAAATAAGCAATTTTGGTTTTAAAAGCAAAGCTCTAATCAAACCTAATCTTTGGCTTTGACCGCCACTTAATTTAGAAGGTTTTAAATTTAAAATATCTTTTTCAAGCTCAAAAGCATCAAAAAGTTTAAAAAGCTCTCCAAAATCGGGCTTAAGTTTAAAATTTTCATACACATCAATCAAAAGTCTTTTGGCGCTTTTGTAAGGATTTAAAGCTAACTTTTGATCTTGGAAAATATATTGAATTTTTTGGCGTAATTTTCTTTGAGCGTTAAAATCTAAATTTAATATATTTTCATTTTCAAACAAAACTTCTCCAGTATTTGCGCGTTCAAGCATACAAAGAATTTTAGCTAAAGTGCTTTTACCACTACCACTTTCCCCACAAAGCAATAAATTTTCATTTTGATTTAAAGAAAAACTCACATCTTTAAAAACAAAAATTTCCTCTTCCTTTAAATACCAATGTTTTTTAAATTTATAAGATTTGCTTAAATTTTTAACTTCTAAAAACATTCTCATTCTCAAAATAATTTAACAATTCTTTAGCAAAAACACCTTTTGGATTGCTTAAAAACTCTTTCACGGGCATTTGATAAATCAAAGTTTTATCTTCTATGATAGCCACCTCATCACAAAGCTCTTTAGCTAAATTTATATCATGAGTAATGAAAATGAGATTTTTAAATTGTGTTTTTAACTCTTTTAAAATAGCGATGATTTTTTCTTCATTAGCTCTATCAAGTGAGCTTGTAATCTCATCACACAATAAATACTTAGCCTCGCTTAGTAAAGCTAGAGCTATTTGAATGCGTCTTGCCATACCACCACTTAGCTGATATATAAAAGAATGCCATAAAAGATCATGATTTTTAAGCCCTAAACACTCAAAATAATAAAAGGCCTTCTCTTTAATCTCTTTTGTGCTTAAATTAGTATGAGTTTTTAAAACTATATTAAAATAACTCCCTATATCAACAAGAGGATAAAAACTCCCATAAACATCTTGAAAAAGTAAATTTACCTTAGTTCTTAAAATATTTAGCTCTTTTTCTTTTAAAATTAAAATATCTTTTTGATCTATCCTAAATTTTTGTGCATTAAGCTTATAGTGTTTATCAAAGAGCTTAATCATGCTTTTTAAAAGCAAGCTTTTTCCCGCTCCACTTTTACCCATGATAGCCAAAGCTTTACCATCTTCTAAATTAAGATTTATATCTTTTAATAAGATCTTATCTTTAAAGCTAAGATTTAAATTTGCAATTTCTATCATGCTTTAATCTCTTCTTGTAAGTCATTACCCAAAGCAAGCAAAGGTAGGATAAGCATAAGTATAAAGGCTACTGGAAAAACTATCATCCACCAAAATCCTAAAAACACAGCCTTACTTGCTTCATTTAACATATTTCCTAAACTTGGAGTCCAAAGCTCTACACCCAAGCCAAAAAAGCTTAAAGTAGCTTCACTTGTAATAGCATGAGCAATATTTAAAACAAAAAGCACAAAAAGCAAATTCCAACAAGCAGGTAAAAGCTCGCTAAATAAAGCTTTCATCTTACTAGAGCCTAGAATGATAGCATTTTGATAAAACTCAAGTTTTTGAAATTTATTAAGCTGAGTATCAAGTACTTTTGCCACAAAAGCAAAATGCCCCAAAGCGATGATAAAAATCATACTCCACAAAGATCCCGCCAAAAAACTTTGAAAAAACATAATCACAAGTAAAGAAGGTAAAGCCAAAAGCATATCAAGCACTCTAGCAAAAAAGGCATAAGCAAAAAATCTTGTTAAAAACACATAAACACAAGCAAAAAGCACGCTAAAAAATGCCGCCATTACCCCTACAAATAAAGAAATACGCAAGGCATATAAAATACGCGTAAAAATATCTCTACCAAGTAAATCTGTGCCAAAAATATGACTTAAATTTGGGGCTATTTTAGCCTTGCTTAAATCCACTAAATTAGGATCATAAGAACTTATTAAAGGTACAAAAAGTGCTAAAACAAAACTTAGTAAAATCATCATCACATAAAACTTACGCATTAGCAAACCTTGGATTAATCATCTTGCAAATTATATCTACGATAAAATTTACAAGCACTACCACTAAAATGCTAAAAATTACCACAGCTAGCACCACAGGATAGTCTTTAAACAATATACTTTTAATCACTAAATTTCCAACACCCTCATAAGAAAACACACTTTCTACTATATAAGTTCCCATTAAAAAACTCACAAAGGAAGCACCAAAATACGCGAGTATAGAAGCAAAAGCATCTTTTAATACAAAATGCAAATAAATTCTTTTTTTACTAAGCCCTCTTGCAAAAGCACTTTCTATAAAGCCCTGATTTAAACTATCAATCAAACTTGTCCTTATAAAACGCACAAAAACAGCTAAATGTGAAAGCACTAAAGCACATACTGGTAAAAACAAATGCCACAAACGATTAAATACATCATCTTCAAAGCCAATATCAGCAATAGCCGAACTTGGAAAAAGCTTAAAAAATACAGCAAAAACTAAAATAAGCATTAGCGATAAAGAAAAAGTAGGCAATGCAAAAAAACTCATCGTTGAAAAGGTAATAATTTTATCCAAAAAACTATCTTTATAAAGAACGCAAAAAAGTGCCAAAACCAAAGACAACACAAAAAGTATAAAAAAAGCCAAACTTCCTAGTATGATGGTATAGGGAAGTTTTTCTTTTAAAATTTCACTAACCTTTTCTCCGCTGATTAAAGAGTAGGAAAAGTCGCCTTTCATGGCATTAAAAAGCCAATTTTCATACTGCTCTAATAAAGGCTTGTCTAAATTTAAATTATGCTCAATTTCTTCTTTTATTTTAAGGCTAGTTCCTTGAGGCACACTAGCAAAAACCACACTTCCTTTAGCATGATAAATCATCACAAAACATAAAAAACTTGCAAAAATCATCAAAAAAAACGCCCATAAAAGGCGTTTAAAAATGAGTTTTAGCACTAATTTTTGCTCCACTCATAAGCATTCCAAGTAAAACCTACCCCATGATGACCTAAAATATGAGGTTTTATACCTTGGATATTTTTAGCAAAAACTAAAGGATAATCGATATAAGCTATAAATAAAAATGCGGGATCTTTATATAAAGCGTCAATAAATTCTTTATAGTATTTTTTTCTTTCATTTACATCAAGTGAATTTCTAGCTTTTATCAAAGCTTCATCAACTTTAGTATTTTGATAATGACCAAAATTCCATCCACTAGAGTTTAAAGCACTATCTTGAGAGCTTTCAAAAACTCTAAAAGTATGAAAATCAGGATCATAAGGACTACCCCAACCTACCAAAAAGCTGTCAATCTTAGTATAGTCAAAACTTCCACTCGGCTTAGCAACTGCCTTTGCCTTAATACCAAGCTTTAAAAACTCACTTTGTAAGATATTTACCAAAGCTATTCTTAGTGGATCTTCACTCATAGCATACATTTCAAAGCTAAATTCTTTGCCATTTTTTTCTAAAATTCCATTTTTGTTTTTCACAAAGCCTGCTTTTGCTAAAAGCTCATTTGCTTTTTTTACATCATAAGTATAAGTTGCAAATTCTTTAGGATTTGCCCATGATTTTTCCAAAGGATGATTTGCTACTTTTCCAAAAGAATGCAAAAGAGAATCCACAATAGCTTTTTTATCGATAGCGTAATTTAGTGCTAAACGCACATTTTGATCTTTTAAAAACTCATGATTAAAATTAAACATCAAAGCACGATAATCAGCCGAAGGCTCTATAAGCATTTTAAAGTTTTTATCATTTGCAAAATTTGAAGCTAGAGCAAAATCGACTAAAGCTACATCAATAGAACCATTTTTAAGCTCAATAGCGCTAATACTTGGATCTTTAATATGTTTTAGTATGAGTTTTGGTGTTTTTACCTTAGCTAAATGATAATTTTCATTTGCTTCTAAGATCATGTATTGACCTTTTTTCCATTGTTTTAGCTTATATGGTCCTGTTCCTATAGGCATTTGATTAAATTTAGTAGTATTTAAATTTTCTTTTTCAAGTAAATGTTTTGGTAAAATTCCCACACTCAAAGCATCTAAAAATGCAGGAAAAGGCTTTGAAAGTGTGATGGACAAACGATAATCATCGATGATTTTTACTTCTTTAACTGCGTCAAAATTTACCTTTGAGGGTGAATTTAACTTCTCATCTTTTAAAGCATTTATACTAAATTCCACATCTTTGGCACTAAATTTAGCCCCATCATGCCACAATATATCATCTCTTAAAGTAAATTCATAAACAAGCCCATCTTTACTAACTTTCCAAGATCTAGCAAGATCAGGCGCTAAGCTCATATTTTCATCAAAGCGTGTAAGTCCTGAAAACACAAGAGCAATTGCCACATCATGATCTTCACTAAAAAGCGGATTTATACGCTCTGGCTCATTTTCCACTGCTATAACGATCGTATCTTTTGGCGTAATAGCAAAAAGATTTAAAGCACAAAAAAACATTAAAAAAAATCTCAACATAAAAGGCCTTTCTTATAAGAATAAAGTGTAATTATAACGCTTTTTAATCATAAGCTTTGGTAAAAATTTCATTTTTATCATCAAATAAAAGTTGCAAATACCTCTCATATTGCTTTAGTATATCTACGATGATTTCTTGCTCGTTTAAATACTCTATATTATAACCATTACGCGAATCAGCAAAGAAAGTTTGTGGCTCAAAGATAAATTCTTTAGAATAAGTTGGCATAAATTTATCATCGATTATGCTTTGGCTTGCTTGTTTTTTTACTACTTGCACTCCATAGATAAAATCTTTTGCAAATTCTTTTTTTATAATCAAACTTATACTTGATTTTTCTTGAACGATCTGTGTTTTCAAGCCGTAGTTTTTTAGACTTTGGCTGAGTGATTCCATAGCATTTTTAACTTTGGTATTTAAGAAATTTTGTATGTCTTGTTCTTTGCTTTGTTTTAAAATTCTAGCAAGTCTTTCTTGCCAAAATTCTCCTGTAAAATACACACTACTTTGACTAAGCTTAGTTAAAGAGTAATTCACATCTACAATTAAGCCTTTAAGCAATGAAAAACACATCAAACAAAGCAAAAATGCAAAAGGTAAAGCCACTATCATAGTGATGCTTAAAATCGCCCCTAAGCCACCTGAATACAGCAAAGAAGTAGCTAAAAGCGCAAGCACAAAACCCCAAAGGATATTTTGCCATTTGTATGGCTCATGAGCACCACCACTACTTAAAGAATTTAACACAAATATCCCACTATCTGCTGAAGTGATGAAAAACAAAGCTAAAACCAAAAGCGCAAGCAAAGAACTAAAATAAGAAAAAGAAAAATTTTGTAAAAAATAAAAAAGCAAACTTTCAGGTGCTGAAGTAAAAGGACTTAAAATATCATTGAAATTTAAAGCACTATTGCCAAAAATGCTAAACCAAAGTATATTAAAACTAGTAGGCACTACAAGCACGCCAAAAATAAATTCCCTTATCGTTCTACCACGAGAAATCTTAGCAATGAAAAAGCCCACAAAAGGTGCCCAACTAAGCCACCAAGCCCAATAATAAATAGTCCAATTATTAAACCATTCTATATGTTCTTTTTCATAATAATAAGTTTTAAAGCTCAAAGAAATTAAATTTTGCAAATAATTTCCAATATTAGAGCTAAATTGTGAAAGAATTTGGATGGTATTTGTTGAAAAAAGCACAAAAAGCATTAAACACACTGCAAAAACTAAATTTGCTTCACTTAAAATTTTTAAACCCTTTGTTAGGCCACTAATCGATGAGAGCGTGGCCAAAGAAATAATGATGATTATAATCACGCTTTGTTCTAAAAAGCTTTGTCCGTTTAAAATACCCAAATTTGAAAAGCCCGCATTTAGTTGAGATGCACTATAACCAAGTGTGGTACTAATGCCAAAAACCGTGACAATTAAAGCAAGCATATCAACCAAATTTCCCCAAAAACCATAAATTTTATCTTTAAGTAAAGGGTAAAAAGCACTACGCAAACTAAGAGGCATTTTATATCTAAAACCAAAATACGCCATAGCCAAAGCACACACCCCATAAATAGCCCATGGGTGAATTCCCCAGTGAAAGATAGTATGTAGCATAGCTTCTTCATCGCTTGTTTGCAAGGCTTTTTTATGTATGAGAGGTTCAGCCACACCAAAATACATAAGCCCCACGCCCATACCCGTAGCAAAAAGCATAGCAAGCCAAGAAGTAAATTTAAAATGAGGTTTTTCATCATCATCGCCGAGTTTAATATCGCCAAATTTTGAAAGTGCAAGCACGAGCATAAAACACACAAAAAAACTCACGCTTAATATATAAAACCATGAAAAATTTGCAAAAATTCCACTTTTTATATGATTGATAAAATCATTTGTAAGTTTAGGCAAGAAAATACAACTAAGGCTTAAAACAACTATAATACTAATACTTGGTAAAAATACTGCCTTTTTAAAACTTGTTTTTAACATGATTTTCCTTTTTATAGTTTTAAAATTTAAGTTAATACCTTTTTTACTATGTCAAAAAATATCTTAAATATAACTAAAATCAATAAAATAACGAAGGTTGATAAAAATATAATTTAATTAATGTTTTAAAAACCAAGAAGTTAATTTTTGATTTGAAGGTGATTTTAGAATTTACACTAAGTGCAAATTCTAAATAAATCAATAAAGTATAATATGAACCTTTTGAGATCCATGAACTCCAAAAACAGTGATAAGTTCAATATCTGCAGTTCTTGATGGCCCTGCTATAAACAAAATATTGCTAGGTAAAATTTCATTTTCTTCTTTTACTAAATTCAATGCTTGGCTAATGCTTTTTACAATATTTTCTTTTTTTAATAAAACAATACAAAGCATAGGAGCCAAAGAAAGCATTCTTGGTTGAGTTTTATCAGACAAAACTAAAGCAACTCCATGTGAACTTACTCCAACTCTTGCTTGGATGATAGAAAAATCACTATGAAAAACTTCTTTTCGTATTTTTTCAATCTCTTGATTAAAACAAGTCTTTTTTTCGGCTTCAATTTTATTTATATCTAAATTTAAATTATCAGGATAAATAAGACTTTTATAGCCATAACTTTTAACAATTTGATTGACTTTTTCTTCTAATTTTTCTAACGAGCTTTCTTCTACTATGTATTTATTTGCACTCATTTTTTCTTTTAACTCACTATACATATCATCACTTGTTTTGATATGCTCTATAGGATCCATAGTCGGAATTTTTTCAAAAGATAAATGTGTATTTTTAATCTTATCCAAAATAGCTTTTTTGCTTTGTGAAGAAATTTCATTTATTCTACTCACACTTTACTCCTTGCATATTTTCAAGTTCTTTATAAAGATCAAGTTTTATTTGTGGAAATTCCTTATAAGCACTCCATTTTTTAACTACTGGTAAAGAATTTTTTCCTTTTTGCAAAAGCCAATTAAAATTATGTAAATTTGCTAAAGTATTTTTCCAAATAATAGGAGTTGTAGCTACTTTTTCAAAAATCTTAAATGCCATAGCTTCAGCAGTATTTGGAGCGATATTATCAAAACTTCCTTGACCTACTTTTGCTGCTCTTAATTTGCGTATTAAATCCGCAAGAGGAATTCTTACCGGACAAACTTCAGAACATCTTCCACAAAGCGAGCAAAAAGTAAGAATATCACCATTTTCTTGCATACCAAAAAGATTAGGACTTATAACTTCTCCAATCGGCCCTGGATATACACTTTGATAAGTATGGCCGCCTATTTTATCATACACAGGACAAAAATTCATACAAGCCCCACATCTTATACAACGCAAAGCTTCATAATAATCTTCATCATTTAGCATTTTGCTTCTATTATGATCAAAAAGAATAATATGCACTTCTTTTGGGCCATCTAAATCTCCATTTTTTCTAGGTCCTGTAATGATATTGTTATAAGTTGGTATAAATTGACCCGTAGCTGATGGAGTAAGTAAAGACACCATAGTGGCAGCATCTTCAAAGCTTTCCATAACTTTTTCTATACCACAAAGTGCTACATGTATATCACTTGCTGTGGTGCACATCCTACCATTTCCCTCATTTTCTATAAGCCAAAAAGCGCCTTCTTTAGACATAGCAAAATTTACTCCGCTAAGCCCCATTTTAAGTCCTTCAAATTCATCTCTTAAATGCTTTCTTGCAATAGAATTTAGCTTTTCTGGCTCACTTTCTAAATTAGAGCCTAATTTTTCTTGAAAAATTTTACCAATTTCATAGCGGTTCTTATGTACCGCTGGAACTACAATATGCACGGGAGTTTCATCATTTAACTGCAATATAAGTTCGCCTAAATCTGTTTCTATGGCTTTTAAGCCTTTGGATTCTAGGTAGTGGTTTAAACCTATTTCCTCACTAGCCATAGATTTACCTTTTAGAATTTTACCGATGTTTTTTTCTACCATTAATTCATATATAATCTCACAGGCATCCTCATCAGAACTCGCCCAATGGACATTTATGCCATTTTTAGTGGCATTTTGTTCAAATTCTAAAAGCCTATCGTGTAAAGTTGATAAAGCATTGTTTTTAGCTTGCTTAGCTTTAGATCTTAGTCCTTGCCAATCATTAAATTTCTCATCTATAACTTTTAAACGATTTTTTTGCAAAGTATGCATAGCAGATCTTAAATTCTCTCGCATTTGCTTATCATGAATTTTCACATCCACAATTTGTTCATGTGTCATTTTCATATCGCAACTCCTTCAAGACGCTTGTTTAAAAAATCATACAAATGAATTCCTTTTATATCAAGCCCCATTTTACTCATCGTGCCTGCAATATTCATCAAACACCCACCATCAGAACTTAATACATATTTTACGCCTGTATTTTGGATATCTTTGATTTTTTCTTGTGCCATAGAATTTGAAATTTGAGGCTCTTTCACAGAAAAAGTTCCTCCAAAACCACAGCATTCTTCTTCAAATTCTAGAGGAATTAATTCCACATTTTTGAGTTTTTTTAGCAGATTTTTGCTCGCTTGTATGCTTTTTTGAATTCTTAATGCATGGCAATTAGAGTGCCAAGTCACTTTTATAGGTTCGCCTTTGTCTTCATAATCAACCTTTAAAACCTCATCTAAATACTGACTAAGATCAATCACTCTAGAGCTAAATTCCTTTACCAAGTTAAAATGCTCATCATCTTTGAAAAGCTCTAAATAATCATGACTCATCATCCCCGCACAAGAACCGCTTGGCACTACTATAGGATAATCTTGAGTAAAAAGTTTTATATTATGCAAAGCTATATTTTTACTTTCTTTAAAATACCCTGAATTAAATGAGGGTTGAGAGCAGCAAGTTTGCTGCTTTTTAAATATAACCTCAACTCCCTCTCTTCTTAAAAGTCTAACCGCGTTTAAAACACTTTCTTGCATTATCGCACTACCCAAACAAGTAGCAAATAAATACACTTTTTTCATCATCAATCCTTATTTTAAAAGCACTGCTTCAGGGATGATCCCGTGGAAGAAAAATGCTATAACAAAAGTCCAAATTCCTATTAGAATTATAAAACCTATTGAGTATTTTAAAGTAAATCTAAACAATTCAGATTCTTTTCCTACAAGTCCAACTGCTGCGCAAGCTACCGCTATACTTTGAGGAGATATCATTTTACCCACAACTCCACCAACAGAATTTGCTGCTAAAAATAAAGTTTCTGAAATTCCTAACTTTTGAGCACTAACTTGCTGTAATGTCCCAAAAAGCAAATTTGAACTAGTATCAGAACCTGTTAAAAACACACCTATCCATCCTATGATAGGAGAAAAAAATGCATAAGCATCGCCTGTATTTGAAAAAGCAAGTCCTAAAGTAGTGCTCATACCGCTATTTTTAGCTATAAAGGCAAAAGCAACTACTAAGCCTATAGTTAAGCATGGAGTGGCCATTTCTTTTAAAGTTTCCCAAAAACACTCGGTAGCTTCGTTGATTTTTATTTTCAACACAACAATGCTCATTAAAGCAGCCACTAAAATAGCAGTTCCTGCTTGTGCTACTAAATCTATAGTATGTGATGGAATCATTGTTTTTGTGATTTGTGGATTAACTATATCAGGACTTATGATAGCTCCTAAGGCTTCATTAAATTTCAAAGTAAATTGCATAAAATTTAATATTCCATCTTTAGCAAATAAAGCCTTAAACCAAGGTTGAGTCCATATAATAATACAAATAATCAAAAGTATAAAAGGAATCCAAGCTAAAAATACTTTTTTAAATTCTAGCTTTTGTGAGTTTTCAAAGTCTTTTACATCATCTAATCTAAAAATATTTTTTGGCTTCCAAAATTTTAAAAATATCGTAGTAACAGACAAAGAAACAACCGCTGAAATAATATCTGGAAGTTCTGCGCCTAAATGATTTGAACTCCAAAATTGTGTAGCAGTAAAAGAAACGGCTGCGACAAAAATAGCAGGAAAGGTTTCTTTAACCCCTTTTAAACCATCCATTAAAAATACTATAAAAAATGGTATAGTCAAGCTAAGAGGCACAAGCATTCTACCCACCATAGCTGAAACACTGTGCTGTTCTATACCTGCTAGATTACTCATCGCTATGATAGGAATTCCAACTGCTCCAAAAGCTACCGGAGCGGTATTGGCTATAAGGCAAAGTCCTGCAGCGTATAATGGTCTAAGCCCAAGTCCTACAAGTAATGCAGCGGTGATAGCCACTGGCCCTCCAAAACCTATAGCACCTTCTAAAAAAGAACCAAAACAAAATCCAATCAAAATCACTTGAATTCTATGATCTGGAGTGATACTCATAACACTTTGTTTTATCACTTCAAACGAGCCTGATTTGATAGAAAGTTTATATAAAAATATGGCCGCGATGATGATCCAAGCTATAGGCCAAATACCATTTGCAAAACCTTGTATAAAGCTAGCACCTAATAAAGAAAACGGCATATCATAAGCAAACAATGCCACAACACTTGATAAAATAAGAGTTAAAAAGCCTGCTTGATAGCCTTTGAGTTTGAAAACTACAAGAGAAAGCAAAAAGCACAAAATAGGCAAAAAAGCCACCAAAGCACTTAAAAGTATGTTGTCAAATGGATTATATATTTGTTGCCACATATTTTTCCTTTTGATAAAAATTTCCAATATCTAGCTTAACAAATATTTTTATTTTTGTGTATTTTTGTTAGAAAAAATTAACTATATGGGTATAAGAGTAACATTTCGTATAAAAATTCTCTTTTAATAAAAACAAAAATTTACACTTTACAAATAAAATATAAAGTATTGTTTATATTTGAAACAAAATATAAATATAATAAAAATATTTATATCAAAAGTATTTTTAAATCAAATTTTTCATCACACTTTAAAGCTAAAAGCATGATTTTGCTTTTAGCTTGGCACTATGGAGTTTTTGCGTGCAGTTTTTTGGAGTGAGAATATCACTAAAGCTACAAGTATAAAATACACCACCGATAAACTAAGCAGTAAAGGATAAGTAGTGTTAGTGTCTTTTTCTAAAAAGCTTCCAAACACAGGAAGCATTAAACTAGGTTTTGCAAGTAGCGTAAAAATACAAACTATATAAGAAATACCTACAAAAAGAAATCTTTTAGGCTTGCTATCAAAAACCATTATAAGTATAAAAGTACATGCAAATAGCATTATAATCATAAAATGAGTAATAATCGACTTAGGAAATCCTATGCAATAAACCACTCCTACAAACAAAGGCAAAAGTAAGAACCATAAGTATTGTTTAATCAACAAAGCAACTAAAATCACTAACAACGCAAAAAACAAAAATAAACCAAATTTTTCTATAAAAGTTAGTTGATTTCTGAGTGGATTTTCATATATAAACGATTTAACCGTGAAAAGAATTTTATCCATAGGTATAAATTGACTCAAGTTTTTAAATTCTTGCTCTATATTCAAGGATAAAAAATTATAAGTCGTTTTATTGTGTTCTTTAAAGATATAACTTTCATTAGTATCTACTTGAACGATGTGATATTTTGCATTATTTTCTATGCTGGGTTGTTTAAATTTATCAAGCACAAAAGAAAAAATGCTAAAAAGCATGATGATGATAAGTAGATTATGAAACACCTTTAGCAAGTCTGTATGATGATCACAAAGCTTGCGATAAAAGAAAAGCTGATATTTATCCACCACATCTTTAAAGGTTTTGCCTTTTTTATTTTTTAGTTCTATCTCTTTACAATAAAGCTCGTATTTATGAAAGTTTGAAGCTTCCAAAAGATTGTTATCTTTTATCAATGCATTTTTAAAAACTCTAAAAGAATCTCTAAAATCATTTGCAAATTTATCTAAAGATTTTTGATATTGTTCATTTTTATCTTTATTAAAATTTTCTTCTTCTTTTTTTATTTGTATCTTTAAACCATTAAATGTAAAGTTTAAATTTGCATTTACGGCATTTAAATTTTCTTTGAAAATCACTTGAGAAAAATTCGGGCCTTTATCAAAAGTTACTCCATAAAAACAAGTCGTTTTTTCAAATCTACATTCATGAAAGTCGACATAATCTTTAAAATGGGAATTATTGAAATAAATACTGTTAAAAAAATTAGAATTATGAAAAACAACTCTTTTTTTAAAAATACAATTTTTAAATAAAGTATCCTGTTCATTGTTATAATATTTATTTTCAGGCAAAGATGTTCCAGATATAAAGCGTTTAAAATTTATTTCATCTTCAAAAATACAATTAGAAAAATCCATGCCATTAAGAAAACAAACCGTATTGTCATTATTAATTATATGTAAAGAAACTTTAGATTTAAACTCACAATTAGAAAAATACACTCTCTCATAGCAACTAAAATTTATATAAACTTCTTTTTTAAAAATACTTTTATAATCTTTTCCCTCATAGCCGTAATCATTTTCTAAATCTTCAAGTTCGTTTTTAGGGATTGATTTAACATCTCCTACCATTCCATAGGAAAAAAAACAAGGAGCTATAAAAGCTTTGATTTCATTCAGATCTTTCAAGTTATCTGATGTATTTTGCTCCATCTGTCTTGTAATTTTTGATTTTTCTATAAAAGTATTTAATATTAATCCAAAATTAAAATGATAGATAATATTATTTTCATCTTCTATTTTTTCTATAATTTTTACACCATTAAAATTGTTTTTATTATTTTCTTCTAAAATATTATAAATAATATATGGATTTAATGGTTTAGCCAATTTTCCAACATCTAGTTTATTGCCTGAAGATACTATTTGCCTCTTATTGATTTGCATAAATCTAACTAAATCTAGAGAAATAGTTAATTTCTCATTATCCAAACCTTTTATAAAGATACCACTATTTGGTATTTCTAAATCAATATTATATATATCCCTTATCATCGTTTTCCTTCAATGATTTTTATTTCTTCTTCGGTTAGGTTGTAAAGTTTGTAAACGATAGAGTTTATTTTATCTTCTTGGGTTTTGGTGTTTGCGTTTTTGTCTTGTTCTTTTAAAACTAAAATCTCATCGACTAAGCTTATAAGCTCGTTTGCTAGTTTTTCATTTTTAGAATTTATTTTTGGTATAGGAAGTTTTTCTATTTTATCTTTAGCTCCATAAGCATAAGAACCCGTTTGTATTAAATTTGTTTTTAAGGTAATTAGCCATTTATAACAATTAGAATTCATAAAAGCTAATATATATTTTAAACTTACTTCATCTGAAGTCATCATAAATAAAGAATTATTAAAAAACATAGGATCGCTAATATATGAAAACAAATATTCTCCACTCACTGGGTTCCAAACTATTTTTTCTTTTTCAAATTCTTGATAATAAGCTATACTATCTTGGGTCTCAAACCATTTGTTACTTGTTTTCTTACGACAGCCTTTTTCTCCACTTTGTTTTATGCGTGGTAAAAATTTAGATAGATAAGATTTTAATGATGGGTATTGTTCTATATCGATGTTTAAACTTGGAAAAGTTCCTATCACCCAAAGCCCTGCCCACTCATAACTATATCTTTTTATATCTCTACCGCGTAGCATTTTGCGTATGAGTTTAGTGGTGCGTTCTTTTTCGGCTTCATCTTTGCATTTAGCTAAAATTTCATCTCTTTTTTCAGTAGTGATGATAAAGGCTTCATTATAGCCCGTTTTTATGCCATAGTTTATATTAAGCCCATGCCAGTCTTTAAGTGGAGTGCCGTGCTTTTCTATCTTTGCTTTTAGTGCGTTTGTGCCCTCATCGTTAAAAGTAAAGCTTTCTTTGCTTAAAGAATTTTGTGCGATTTTGTTAAAATTTAAAATGCTTTCTATGTTAAAGTCGTTTTCTTTTAAAAGCTCGGTGTTTGGGGCTAGGTATTTGAAGCTACTATCTTTAGCTTTTGCTTTTTCAAAGCTTAGTATGGAAGTATCTACCGTAGCACTTTCAAAGACTTTTATACCATTTAGATCGATGTATTCTAAAAGTGTGGTATTTTTGAGTAAAAACTCTCTTAAAGCTTCTCCATAACCTGCTCTTGTGTATTTGTTTGAAGTGATGAAAGACAAAACACCATTTTGCTTTAGCACATTAAACCCAAGCTCATAAAAGTAAGTATAAATGTCGCTAGTGCCTTTATAGACTTTATAGTTTTTGGCTAAATTTGGCTTTAACTCTTTGATGTCTTCTTGTCTGATGTAAGGTGGATTACCGATGATGAGATCAAACCCTTGAAAATTCCCACCCTCATCAAGTACTTCGCTAAATTCAAAACGCCATTCAAAAGGATTTGCACTTTCTAAGTCAAATATACTCTCATAAAGCTTTTTAAGCTTTTTAAATTCTTTCTTAGCAGCACTTTCATCAAAGTCAAATTCAAACATATTTTTAGAGAAAAATGCTCTAAAATTTTCATCTTTTTCATCTTGTGCTAAAAAATCGCCGTATTTTTTAGAGTATTCATTAGCACCGTTGGTAAGTTGCTTGATCTCTTTGGCAAATTTGTCTTTTAAGCAGAAATTTTTAAAAGACTCTTTGAGGTTTTTGATCTCTTTTGCGATGAGAGTTTTATCAGTGTAAAAGCCTTCTTTGTAGTCTTTGACTATGCGTTTGTATTTATCCATGCGTTCTTTGATGTTTGGGTAGTGAGAAAGGCTTTTGTGAATTTCAAAATAACTTATAAGCGAATTCCCGCATTTTATGTTGATGTCGATGTTTGGTAGGGTTTTAAGATCATGATAGTTTGTATCATCAAAGCTTTCATAAAAGCTGTGTTTTAAAAGCTCTATCCAAAGCCTTAGTTTAGTGATCTCGCATGAGTTTGGGTTGATATCTACTCCAAAAAGGTTGTTTTCTATGATGTCTTTTTTACGCTCGAAAAGTTCTTTTTGGCAAAGGTGGGTTTTGTCTTTGTCAAAATCAGGGCGTTTATACTCTAAAAACTGGCCTTTGTGATTTTGCACTAAAATTTCATCATTTTGCACGCTTAGGTAAAAGTCCTCTTCAAACAAACCAAGCTCATAATGCACCATAAGCATGGCATTTAAAGCTGAAACTAAAAAATGCCCACTTCCCACTGCAGGATCGCAAATGCGTATGGAATTTAGCAAGGCTAGTTTTTGCTCTTGAGAAATTTTTTCTTGGCGTAGCTGGGTTCTCAGCTCGCTTAGCTTGGTGGCATTTAGCTTAAAAGTATGGTTAAACTTATCTAGCACGACTTTTTCTATGCTTGCTTTACACATATATGAAGTGATAAAGCTTGGGGTATAAAAACTACCTTCTTTGTAGCCATTTAGCTTTTCAAAGACATTTCCCAAAACGCTTGAGTTGATGAGTTCTTTTTGTTTGATGAGTTCTTCGCTTTGCTCATCTGCTCCAAAGTCAAAGCTGTCTAAAAACTCAAACAAATACTCAAGCAAACCTACTTTGCCTTTTTTGCTTTTACCTTTGTCATCTTTTAACTGCGTGTGTGGGTGATACTCTAGCAAAGCATCATTTTCCAAAGTAGCGATTTCTAGCGTGGTTTTTTCGATGGCTTGTTTTTCAAAAAGTGATGAATTTAAATAAGGCAAATAGCTAAATTTACTCTGCGTCCTTGTGTGCTTTTCTTTAGCTAAGATATCAAAGAAAAGGTGTGAAAGGGTAGTAAAATTTGGAATTTTTTCATAGTTTAGAAATTTAAGGGTTTTATCATCGTTAAATCTAACTAAATTAGACTCAATAAGTTTTAAAAATAAAATGCGGTTTAGCCAAAGTATGATGAATTTTAACACCTCTTCAAAGTCATGCTTTGGAAGCTTGCTCGCTATGAGATGATAAAGTGTGCCTTGGGCTTGTTTGCTTTGCTCACTTTGTGTGATGATGAATTTAGAAAGCTGTTTGCTCTCGCTTAAACCTAGGATGTATAAAAGCTCTTTATAGAATGCGTTGTTTAGTGAGTTTGCGTCATTTGGGCTAAATTCATTTAGCAAAAAGTCTCTATGAAAGGTTTTAAAAATGCTTGCTAGATTTTTGAAATTTGACTTTTGCTTGTCTTTTAAAAAGGCTAAATCGATGAAAAAGCCTTTTAAGCTTTCTTTGGAATTTTCTATAAGTTTGCTTGCTTCTTTGTAAAATTCATCAGTGTTGCCTTTAAAAAGTGAATTTGGGCTTTGAAATTCTTCAAAAAGCTTTTTAAAGCTTGTGTTTTTATAAAAAAGCTCTTCAAATTCACTAGCTTTGAAAATGTAGAATTTATAAAAGTCTGTGATGATGATAAATTTCAAACTAAAGCTATGCTCTCTGTTTCTAAAATAATACAAAATGGCTTCATGCAAGGCTTTGGAATTTGGCTTTGCGTGGGTGATGAATTCTTTTGAGTTGGGCTTTTTAGCTTCGATGAGAACTTCTAAGTCTTTGCTAAGCTCATCTTTAGCAATGGCTAAATCAATCTCGCTTTTGCCTTTTTGCTTGGTTTTGATGTGGGTTTTGAAATTTAGAGTGGTTAAAAATGGACTAAGTGTGTTAGCTACAAGATAATCTTCATTTTCACTTTGTGAGCTTTCAAGCCTTTCTAAATACTGTATTAAAGCCTTGCTAAAAGTGTCAAATTCATTTTGTGTAATTTGCTTTTTGCGGTAGTAGGGGTTGAAAAAATCTTTTTCATTTAGCAAAGTAAAGTGCATTTTTAACCTTTATAAAGAATATTTTATATTTTACTAAAATTTACTTTAAAGGATTGAAAAGACTTTATGAAAACATAAAAACAAATAAATTAAAAATTAATAAAAAATTATTAGATAATATTTATTATTGCATTTTTTATATTTTTATACTAAGAAAATTTTAATACTAAAGTTATACAATAAGTTTATATTAAAAATATCAAGGAGGCAAAATGGGAAAAATTTTAGTTTTCTGTTTAGCGCTTGTTTCTTTTGTTTGCGCTAAAAATGAATTTTTTACAAGTGAAGTAAGCTCACTTTACTTAAGCAAAAATGACACAAAAGCTGTTGGTAGATTGCTACCCACAAATCCTTTTGAAGTATTAAAAGCTGATGGAAATAAAGTTTTAGTCAAGATCACAGGCTATGTTAATCCTGCTTCGCCTTCTGTGCTTTATTACAACAATAGTCAAAGAATTATAGTTGCTGCATTTTCTAAAAATACAAAACTTGATTTTAAAACTTATACTAAAAGCAAAAATGGAAAATGGGATAAAGCTACCATAGAAGTTTGGACTGACAAGAAAGATTTTGCAAAAAGCAACAAAGAAATGTTTATAAAAGCTAAAGAACTTTATATGAATAATTGCGGAATTTGTCATAGCGTTCATAAAGAAAGTGAATTTAGTGCTAATGGCTGGCCTGCTACTTTTAGATCAATGGTAAATAGAACAGGAATTGATAAAAAAGATCATTGGCTAGTGATACAGTATTTGCAAAAAAATGCAAAAGATTTTAAGGAGGTAAAATAAAATGGGACTTGATAGAAGAAAATTTTTAAAAATCGGAGCAGGGTTAAGCGTGTTGCCTTTAGCTCCTAGTTTAGCCATGAGTAAAAATATAGAAGTTTCTCAAATAAATTCTGGTTTAGTAAAAAATGGAAGTGTGATAACAGCAGCACATTGGGGAATTTTAAAACTTACCATTAAAGATGGTGTGGTAATTAAAAGTGAGCCATGGGAAAAAGTAACACAAATTGACAATCCTTTACAACACTATACAGCAGATATGATCTACAAATCGCGCGTGAAATATCCTTATGTTAGAAAAAGCTATCTTGAAAATCCCGACAGTCCAAAACCTGAACTTAGAGGAAAAGATGAATTTGTGCGTGTAAGTTATGATGAGGCTATAAAACTTATAGCAAAAGAACTTAAAAAAACAAGAGAGCAAAAAGGAACTCAAGCTATATTTGGTGGAAGCTACGGATGGAAATCTAGTGGAAATATGCAAAATTGTAGAATATTGCTCCATAGATTTTTAAATGTCACAGGTGGTTTTGTAGGGACTACCGGAGATTACTCAACCGGAGCTTCTCAAATAATAATGCCTTATGTTGTAGGCTCTATTGAAGTATATGAACAGCAAACTTCATGGGAAAACATTTTAGAACATTCTAAAATAGTAGTTATTTGGGGTGCTAATCCTATCGCTACTTTAAGAATAGCTTGGACTTCAAACGATCAAAGAGGTCTTGCTTACTTTGAAAAATTAAAAAATAGTAAAATCAAGGTTATTTGCATAGATCCTATAAAAACCGAAACTGCTAAATTTTTAAATGCACAATGGATCTCTCCAAAACCAAATACAGATGTTGCTATGATGATAGGCATGGCTAGTCATTTGATCGAAAAAAATAAAGTCAATTATGAATTTTTAGAAAATTATACAAGTGGATTTGATAAGTTCAAAGCTTATTTAGATGGCAAGAATGATGGCATTAAAAAAGATACAAAATGGGCAAGTAAAATTTGTGGAATTGATGAAAAAATCATCAAAACACTAGCTGAAAGTTTTTATGATAACCCTACTATGATCATGAGTGGTTGGGGCATGCAAAGAGCTCATCATGGCGAGCAACCTCATTGGATGTTAATAACCCTAGCTTCAATGCTTGGTCAAATTGGCACTAAAGGTGGTGGATTTGGCTTAAGTTATCACTATAGTAATGGCGGTGTTCC